>NZ_JBEXDG010000004.1:0-209647 GCF_040605635.1 Dactylosporangium sp. NPDC005555 | reverse complement strand
GGGCTTTTGCCGGGCGGGCTTTTGCCGGGCGGGCTTTTGCCGGGCGGGCTTTTGCCGGGCGGGCTTTTGCCGGGCGGGCTTTTGCCGGGCGGGCTTTTGCCGGGCGGGCTGTCGGCGCGGGACGAGGCGGTGGAGCGGGACTTCCTGGTGCCGTCGGCGTCGGTGCGGGCGGATCTGGACCAGAGGGCGGGCGGAAGCAGGACGGCGAGGACCACGGCGGCGGTGGCCAGGATGGCGAGCCACTGCAGCCGGTCAACCGGCACGGGCCAGCGGTCGGCGAACGGCCGGACCGGTGCCGGCGCGAGCAGCCGCAGCAGCACCGCCGAGGCGAGGCCGACCGGGACGGCGACGAGCACCGGCGCGACCGCGGTCCACCGGCCGACGGTGCGGGCGGTCGCCGCGGGCAGGCCCTGGCGGCGCAGCGCGGTGAGCTCGGCGCCGCGCCGGCGGCGGTCGACGGCGGCGACGACCGCGGCGGTGACCGCGGCGAGCAGGAGCGCGACGGCGCCGCCGGCGAGCCCGGCGCGCAGGGTCACGGCCGGGGCGAGGCGGTCCGCCCGGCCGGCGGCCGCGGCGGCGCTGTCACCGCCGACGATGTTGACGCCGGCCGCCTTGAGTTTGCCGGGCAGGTCGGCGGGCGCGGACGGGGCGAGCCAAACCTCGAGCCGTTCCGCGGAGGTGGCGGCCGCACCGTTGGACGGGCCGGCGACGTGGGCGGCGTACTCGAGGTCGACGAGCACCCCCTCACCGCCACCGCGCGGGACCGACGTGACGGTGTGCGGGGCCACCGGTACGTCGACGCCGAAGATCTGCACGCGGGGCACGTCGTTGTCGCCGGACAGCGGGAGGTCGCCCGCGACGAGGGCGGGCAGCGGGACGGGGGTGTCGACGACATAGAGGCGGTTGTCGCGGGGGCGTTCGCTGGGCGGGTCGACGTCCTGCAGGCGGAGCCGGCCGTCGCGCTGACCGGCCTGCACGGTGCTGACGGCCCTGCCGAGGGTGGTCCGCCAGCGGGCCGGGTCGGCGAACGCGGCGCCGTCGACGACGACGGTCCCGCCGGCGCGCAGTTCGAGCAGGTCGACGGGGCCGCGGTCGGTCTCGACGGAGACGAGCCGGCACCCGGCCGCGCACTGCGGCACCGCGACCTCCACAGTGGACTCCACCATCGCAGGCTCCCCCGGCTCCCCCGGCTCCCCCGGCTCCCCCGGCTCCCCCGGCTCCCCCGAGGGCGAACCCGGCTGCGGCGACGCCCCCGGCTCTGGCGACCCGCCCGGTGATGCTCCCGGCTGTGGCGACGTGGGCGACGCACCGGGCTGTGGCGACGCACCCGCCGACGCGCCAGGCGACGCACCCGGCCGTGGCGACGTGCCAGGCGACGCGCCCGGCGATGTGCTCGATGAGGCGCCGGGCTGTGGCGTCGCGGGCGACGCGCCGGCCGACGGTGTGGCCGGTGCCGGGGTCGCGGGCAGGCGGAAGACGGCGGTGACGCGTTCGCCGGAGCCGGCCAGCAGGAGCGTCACCGTCGCGCCCGCCGACGCCGAGCGCAGCGTCAGCGTGGTGCCTGTGAGCGTCAGCGGCGCCGGTGCACCGGCGCGCAGCGGCGGCAGGTCGGTGCCGGTGACCGCCCGCAGGCGGGTGCCGTCGACGGCGATGACGGGCGGGCCGGAGCCGACGCCGATCGCGACGGCCATCGCGTCGCGGCCTCCGGGGTCGGCGGCCCGGACCGCGGCGAGGAGCCGCTCCCGGTCCATCGGCGCGACCTTCAGCACCCGGTCGGCGCCGACCTCGACGGCGGCCCGGTCGGCGCGGGCGCCCGCGGCCCCGGCCCAGTCCTGCGCGGCGACGGCCAGGACGCAGGTGGCCGCCGCGAGGACGGGCACGATCCGGTACGCGGTCCGCCGCCGCCCGAGCGTCAGGCCCGCGAGGGCACCGCCGACGTGTCCGCCGGCAAGGGCCGTCCGGCCGGCGAGCCCTGCCGCTGACAGCAGCGCTCGCGTGGCCAGTACACCGGCGGCCAGGGCGATCAGGAGCGCTGCCGCCTGACCGAGGCCGAAGCCGGTGTCGCGGCGCACGTCGGCGGCCGGCTCGGCGGCCAGCTGGAACACGGCGGCGGCCCCGATGGCGAGGACGCACACCTCGAGGGTCGCGGCGACCAGCGGGCGGCGGGGCTGCACGACCCGCAGCAGCGCCGGCACGCTCGCCCGGGTGGCCGGCCACTCGGCGGCGACGATGATGAGGATCCCGACGGCGAGGGCCTGCCACAGCGCGGGGCGCACCGCGACGGCCCACGCGGCGCCGATGAGCAGCGGCACGAGGCTCTGCCCGGCGGTGCCGGTGAGGATGCGCCACGGCGGGAGCCCGCGGATCGCCATGCGGGCGGCGTCGGCACGGCGTTCCTGTGCCGCGTAGGCCGCCGCGACCGCGATCGCGAGGCCGCCGCACAGCAGCACCTGCAGCTCGACGAGCAGCAGGCCGCGCCGGACCCCGCGGCGGTCGCCCTCGACCGTGGCGGCGAGCGTGGACGCGCCGGAGGACACCTGGACGGACCCGCTGCGCAGACGGGCGACGGTGGCGTCGATGCCGGCCGGGTCGGCGAAGGCGGAGACGGGCAACAGGGCGTCGAAGGTGGCGGTCGCCGCGCCGCCGGGTTTCGCGACGGTGTTGCGCGTGGTGTACGCGGCGACGCCGTCGAGCCCGGACCAGTACCAGCCGAGCGGGTCGGCGGGCGCGAACAGGCCGACGAGGGTCAGCGGGACGACGGCGACGCCGGAGCCGCCGTCCTGGCGCAGCGCGTCGCCGACGCCGAGGCCGAGCTGCCGGGCGACGCCGGGCGTGAGGACGATCTCGCCGTCCCGCTCCGGGCAGCGGCCCTCCAGCATGGTGGCGTTGCCGCAGAACCCGTCGACGGCGCGCAGCTCGGCCGGCAGGCGCAGCGTGCCGGCGCGCAGGACGCCGGAGTACCGCACGCCGGTCACCGAACGGTCGGCGGGGACGCCGGTGATCGTCGCCTGGAACCTGCCGACGATGTCGTCGGGCTGGGTGCCGAGAGCGACGGCGGCGCGGACCGACAGGGTGCGCTCCGCCGGGCCGGCGGCGGCGATCCTGGCGGTGGTGGCGTCGCGCGCCATGGGGCCGGACGCGGCGGCGGCGCCGACGGCCGCGCCCATCGTGACCGCGGCGAGGATCACCATGACGAGCGCGGTGGCGCTCCGGGCCCGGAGCGCGGCGACGATCAGGCCCAACACGTAGAGGACCTTACGTCAGACGAGGCTGTTCTCGGGGTCCAGTGCGCCGGGGGGAGCCACCTCGTGCAGCGGGCCGGCCGGCCCGTAGCGGTGACCCTGGCCGTACCGGCAGCCCAGCGCCGCCATCGAGGCTTCCTGACGATCGGTTTCGATGCCCTCGGCGACGACGGTGACGCCCATGCCGGCACAGATCGAGACGATGGAGCGGCAGATCGCCTCGCTGCGGCCGCCGTCGGCGAGGGTGAAGGAGCGGTCGAGCTTCACCTCGTCGACCGGGATCGCGTGCAGCTGGGCGAGCGCGTTGTACCCGGTGCCGAAGTCGTCGAGGGCGAAGCGGACCCCGAAGCGGCCGAGGCGCCGCACCGCGCCCGCCGCAGCGGACAGGTCGGGCAGCGGGGCGGTCTCGGTGAGCTCGAGCAGCAGCCGGTGCGGGGTGAGGCCGTGCCGCAGCACCGCGGCGCGGACGGTCTCCTCGTGCTCTGGCCGGCCCAGCCGCGCCGCGGACGTGTTGACGTGCACGGCGATGCTCGCCCACGGCCCGCGGAACGCGGCGGCGTCGCGGCACGCACGGTCGAGCACGAAGTCGTCGACGAGCCGGATCAGGCCGATCTCCTCGGCGGTGGCGATGAACATGTCGGCCGAGACCGGGCCGAGGCTCGGGTGGGTCCACCGGGCGAGGGCCTCGACGGCGACGACGGTGCCGTCGTGTAGGCGCACGATCGGCTGGTAGTGCACGTCGAGCCCGCGCCCGTCGCGCAGCGTGTCGGCGAGCATCTCGGCGAGGTCGGAGCTGCCGGTGCCGTCGGGGAGGTCGACGCGGTAGCGCACGAGCGTGCCCTTGCCCTGGCGTTTGCCGGCGTACATGGCGGCGTCGGCCCTGCGCAGCAGCATGTCGGCGGTGTGCGCGGGCCCGTGCGTGCCGGCCTCGACGAGCCCGACGGACGCGGCGACGCCGACGGTGGCGCCGTCGAGGTCGAACGGTTCGCGGAGCGCGGCCATGATCCGGTCCGCGGGCCCGCCGGGGTCGCCGCCGCCTTCGAGGAGCACGGCGAACTCGTCGCCGCCGACGCGGGCGATCGTGTCGCCCTCGCGGACGGCGGCGCGGAGCCGGTCGGCGACGAGGCGCAGGAGCCGGTCGCCGGCGTGGTGGCCGTACCGGTCGTTGACGGCCTTGAAGTCGTCGAGGTCCAGGAACAGCACCGCGAGGGGACGGTTGTCGCGGTGGTGCAGGGCGAGGGCGTGGTCGAGCCGGTCGTGGAACAGCACCCGGTTGGACAGCCCGGTCAGGCTGTCGTGGAACGCCTGGTGGCTGAGCCGCGCCTGACTGTCGGAGAGGCGGTCGAGCAGCACCACGTTCTCGACCAGGGTGACCGCCTGCCGGATGATCAGCAACGAGATGACCGCGGTCTCCACGGCGATCTCGAACATGTCCATCGGCCGGCCCTGCACCAGCTGGATCATGAAGAGGACACCGGTGCCGGCGACCGGCACGTACGGCAGCAGCAGATGCCCCCACCGGTGATGCGGCCGCTTCGGTGCCTCCTGGACCGTCTGCGCTTCATGCGTCGGGGTCGCCGCCGCCACCGCCACGAGGGCCTGACCGGCGATGAACCCGGCGTCGGCGAGCGGTGGCATGCTCTCCGCGCCGGCGGCGACCAGGTAGGCGAAGACGCTGTCGGAGAACGACAGGCAGAACAGCCCGATGCCGAGGATCGACAGCTGCCGCCGGTTCACGGCCGCGGACCTTGCCAGCAGCATGATCACGATGACGGTGAGCAGCAGGTCGGTGACCGGGTACGCGATCGCGACGGTGTAGGCGAACTGGGTGGCGGCACCCGCTCGCACGACGGCGCCGAGGGAGGTGGCCCACGTCAGTACGAACAGCGCGCCGACGACGATGAGCCCGTCGAGGACCATGACGAGCTGCGACGCCACCCGCCGCGGACCGCCGCCGGCGGGACGGTCACCGGCCAGGGCGATGAGCGCCGGCAGCGCGCACACCGGCAGGATCAGGTATCCGGCGTCGGCGAGCGACGGCGAGGGCAGCCCGTCGTCACGGAACAGCTGATACCAGGACCAGATGAACTGCCCGATGGTCCAGCCGCAGGCGCCCGCGCCCATCCACAGCCGCCACCGGCGCTGGGCGCCGGTGTGCCGCCGGGCGGTGATCCAGCAGGTGAGGGTGGCGGCGACCCCCGCGCTGAACTGCGCCAGGTCATCGACGAACAGCGACCACCACGGGCCGAGCACACCCGAGCTCCCGAGGCCGACGGCCCCGAACACCCCGACCACGGCGACGGCGAGCGGGACGGACACGGGTCTGCGCGACACTGAACGCATCCTCACCGGAGGTGATCACGACAACACGCCTCCGTACGCTACCGCAAGCGGGTCGGCACTCAGGTCACGATGTGTCCGCGACCTGTCCGCATTGTGACAACGCGGTCGGTGCGGCCTCCAGCAGCAGGCCGCCGGCCTCGGCGCCTATCCGCAGCCGATGCGGCGGGCGAGGGCCGGGTCCAGCGGGAACACCCGCTCGACCGGCAGCAGCCGCTGCGCCTCGGCGGCCCTTCCCCCACGGACCAGCGCGGCGATCTTCCGCACCGCCGGGGTCAGGTCGGTGATCCCGGTGACCCATTCACCCGGACACTCCCGACCCGGGAACTCACGCCCACAGGCGCGCCGGCGTTCGGAGCCCCGGTCCCGTGCCCGGGGCGCGCGACGCGCAATCCTCTGGTCCGGGTCCGCCCGCCGGGTCCGCCCGCCGGGTCCGCCCGCCGGGTCCGCCCGCCGGGTCGCGGGGCCGGGTCGCGGGGCCGGGTTCCGGCTGCCGGGTCGCGGGTGGTCGGAGTGGCGGGCGGCGGTGTCAGTAGCAGGCGCCGAGGTCGCGGAGCACCTCCGACGCCGACACAGGGTCCAGCGCCGAGAACGGCACGGTGCGCTCGCGTGGCCACTGGTCGCCGCCGGCCGGGCAGATCCAGATGGTCAGGGACTGCTCCGGGTGCTCGGCCGGGGTCCCCATCGCGATGCCCGGGTCGAGGTCGACGATCAGGGTCCCGCCGCCGGGCAGGTCCTGGCCCGCGGGCAGGTCTCGCTCGATCCTGGCCTGATACCCGCCGTCCTGTCCTGCCCGCCGCCACCCGCGCCGCTCCAGGCCGAGCAGCTTGACCGTCAGCGCCCTCCGGTCGTCGAACCGCGTCAGCCTGGTCGCCGCCAGCTCCCCCTCCCGCAACGCGTGGACATCGCGGGCGAGCTGCCGGAACGGTTGCAGGATCTCATAATCCGCGAACACCTCCGCCCACGCCCGCACGTCCAGCCACAAGGGATGCGCCACCGACACGACGGCGTCGTCGGCCAGGACGACAACCGCATCGTCAACGTCCGCCAGGCTGCGATCCTCGGCCAGCCGCACCGCCACGCCGGCATCCCAGCGCCCGCCGACGCCGCCCGCGACACCGGACACAGCACTCTGACCAGCGACGCCGCCGCCCGCGACACCGGACACCGCACTGCGACCGCCGTCCCCGCCCGCCCCCGCACTGCGACCGCCACCCCCGCCGGCCACCGCACCCCGACCACCGACGCCGCCACCCACGACACCGGACACCTCACTCTGACCGGCGACGCCGCCGCCCGCGGCCTCTGCCACGGCGCTCTGACCGGCGACATCCCCCGCGACGGCCGGGGCGATGGCCGGGGCGACGAGCCACACCAGGCGGCGGGCGATCGGCCATAACAGCGGATGCTGCAGGAACGTCCGGCGGAACTCGGCCCCGCTCCACCGCCGACCCATGATCATGGCCCGCTCCAGGCGTTGGACCTGCTCACCGGCCACCTTGCGGGCGGTCTTCTTCACCTCGGCGAACCGCTGCCGCGCGGCCGGCGCGAGCCGCGGGTCGTCGCTCGCCGACGGCGCCGGGAGGTCCTTGCGCCTGGTGCCGGCGGCGTCGACGACGAACGGCTTGAGCTGCTCGTCGAATCCAGCGACGAACCGGCGCGGACCGTAGTCGAGCGTGAGGGTCGCGTCGGCGGTCAGGTCGAGGTGCGGGACGAGCCGGTCGGCGAGCTGGTCGGGGGTCAGGTCCAGAGCTTCCGCGACCTCGCGCAGCTTCAGCTCGGCGCGTGCCTTCACCGCCTTCGCCTTCACCGTCGTGGCGATGTCCTGCAGTTGGGTCAGCGCCGCGTCGGTACCGAGCAGCGCAAGCACATCCAGCCCAGCCGCCGCCCGTTGATGCGCGCCCCGATACGGCCAGTCCCGGACGGCGGCCGCGAGCCGGGCCGCGGTCTCGTCGTCGCCGAGCAGCGCCTGCGCGTCGAGTGTCCAGCTGTCCGCAGGCGGCGCGTCGGCGGCCTCCCACCGCTGCAACAGCGCCCACGCGAACCGGGCCAGATCGGACAGTTCGCAGGTGTCCCGGACGATGGCGATCCCGGCGTACGGCTCATCGACCTTCGACACCATCAGCATCGTCACCAGGTGCCGGGCCGCGTCGCCGGGCAGGACGTGCCCGGTGCCACGCACCCGCACCGGCGGCAGCGTCGCCGGGTCCGCCCACGCCGGCACGAACGGGATCCGGGCGGGCAGGACGTCGAGCGGGTCCGTGTCGAGCAGGTGACGGATCGCCGTGCCGACCTGCGCGCCGTGCCCGGCGGCCGCGGCGATGACCGCGTCCCGGTGACCGGCGGCGGCCAGGGCGAGCAGCGCCTGCTCCGCGTGCCGCCGGGCCGCACCGGGCCTGGCCAGCGCGGCGGGCACGAGCACCCGAGCCGCGGCCGCCGGATGCCGTCGCAGCCACTCGAGGGCGATGACCCGTGCCGCCTTGAGCCGCCCGTGCCACCCGGCGACCAGCAACGCCACCTCCGGCGCCTCGAACGGCATCAGCGCCGGGCCGCCGTCCGCCGGGCTGCGCCGCGCGACCCGCAGCACCAGCGGCAGCGCCGCGACCCCGAACCGCGCCGCGATCCGTGGCAGCCAGTAGTGCGCACCCCAGAGACGCTGCGGGTTCCACGTCGCCAGCAGCGGCCTGACGAGTTCCTCGGGCCCCGCCTCGAACAGGTCGACGGCGAGCCAGTCGTCGAGCGACCCGGCCCGCAACTGCGAGGCGAGCTGCTCGGGATCCTCCCGCCGGACAGCGGTCTTGAGCCCCGCGACGATCCGCTCCCGCTCCCCCGCCGGCCAGCTCGCCACCGGCCCGTCGGTGCACCGGAGATCGGCGATGACCACCGGCTTCGTTGCCGCCCGCCGCCCCTCCCACGGCGGCGTGACCAGCACCGCGGGCAACGCGCCACCCGCCGCGTCCGCTGCTTCGATCGGCGCCCCGGCCGGCCGTTCGGTCGCGGCAGGCACCAGCCCCGGATGCCGCACGACATGCCGCCGCAGCAGCTCGGCAACCTTCGCGCTGTGCTCGCGAGCGGCAGGGCCGGGAGAGCCAACCTCGGAAGAGCCAACCTCGAAAGAAACGGTCTCGGAAGAATCGGTCTCGGAAGAATCGAGCCGGGTAGAGGCGGACCCAGCAGCGGCAGGCCCCGCAACGGCGGGCTCGGAAGAGGCGGACCCGGAAGAGGCAGGCCCCGCAGTGGCAGGCCCCGCAGTGGCCAGCCCGGCAGCGGCGGCGGACAGCAGGCGCATCGCCCGCTCGGGGAACCGCTCGGCGGCGGACTCGACGACGGCCTGGGCGCCCCTGACGTCGAGTGCGCGCAACAGCCCCAGGAACGCACGGTCGGTCGGGATGGCGGCCAGGGTGTTCATCAGCGCGCGCTGCTCGTCGGCGGTGCCCCACTCCCAGCGGCGCCAGCCGTCATAGACGTCGAGGACGGTGTCGCCGAGCCCCTCGGCAAGGGTGTGGATCATCGCGACGCCGCGCAGCAGCCGCCAGCCGGTGGAGTGGATCTGAGGCCGGATCAGCGCCGCCTGGTCCGCGGTGTGCGCGGCGGCCATGAGCAGCGGCGCATGCGGGTGACGACGCCCGTCGACGGCGAGGTCGCGGGCGTCCGCGTCGACCCAGGTGGTCTGCTCGGGCGCGAGGAACGAGGCCGCGAACCGCCGCGCGAACCCCCCGTCCCGCAGCTCCGACAGGGCCCCGATCACGGCTGCGTGGAGGTCGTCGGACGCGGCAGCGAGCGCGACCCGGATCTGGGCGAGCACCTTCTCGACGTCACCGGTGCCGTTCTGCGCGTCGGCCTCACCGCCGCGCCGGACGACCGTCGTGTGCCGTCCCGCGCACGACGGCTTGTCGCAGCGCACGCTGAGCGGGCGGAGCCCGGTGAGCTCGACACCCGCGACGGCGGCGAACTCGAGGCCCATGCCGGCGATCCAGTCGTCGGCGACCGCCCGGTGATCGACGTGCGGCGCCGGGCGGCTCCACAGCAGGATCCCGGCCATGGCGGCCGCCCCGAGCGGAGTCGCGACCTCGGCATCGGCCAGCGCCGCCAGCTCGCCGTCGGGTGAGAGGCGCAGCCCGCCACGCGTGTCCGCCCGGTCCGGCACCGCCCCGCCCACCGGCACGTACGCAATGCGAACACCCCCACGCCGCGGGTGGATGCTCCGCCGCCACGACGCCGGCACCGCCAACCGCGCCACGCCGGGCACGCCGGTCTCGAACGCTCCGGCCCCTCCGCCGAGCGATCCGACGTTGCCCCCGACCACCGGCACCGCCATCGGTCTCCCAGTCACGGCGCAACCCTAGCCAGACCCACCGACACTTTTCGCGGGCCGCGACCGGGATCAGGCGAACACGGGCGGCTGACCGGTCGCCTCCAGCACCGACAGCCACAGGTCGCCACCGGGGTCGACGAGGTTGCGCGAGCTGATGGCGAGGCCGATCGGCACGTGCACGAACCGGCCCCGCCAGCGCCCGACGACCATCTCGGTGCGTCCCGCCATCGCCGCGTGCACCGCCGCGTGCGCGAGCCGGATGCAGTAGACGCTGTCGTACGGGTTCGCCGGCACGCTGCGGATCGTGTAACTGGGGTCGATGTACTTCAGGTTGGCCTCCACGCCGGCGGCCGCGAAGTCGTCGGCGATGCGGTGCCGCAGGTAGCGGCCGAAGTCCTGCAGGCGCACGTTGCCGGACGCGTCCAGCGACGACGCCGCGTCGAAGAGCTCCTGGCCGGCGCCCTCCGCGACGACGATCATCGCGTGTCCCCGGTCGACGACGCGGGCCCGCAGGTGGGCGAGGAAACCACCGGGTCCGTCGAGCTTGAACGGCACCTCCGGGATGAGGACGTAGTCGGCGTCGTTGTTGGCGAGGGCCGCGTAGCACGCGATGAACCCGGAGTGCCGCCCCATCAGCTGCACGAGGCCGATCCCGTTCGGGAACGCGGTGGCCTCCACGTGGGCGGCCCGGATCGCCTCGGTCGCCTTGGCGAAGGCCGTCTCGAAGCCGAAGGAGCGTTCGATGTACGGGATGTCGTTGTCGATCGTCTTCGGTACGCCGACGACGGCGATGCGCCGCCCGCGCTCCGCGACGACCTCGGCGATCTTCAGGGCGCCGCGCATGGAGCCGTCGCCGCCGATGACGAACAGGACGTTGATGGAGAGCTGCTCGAGGCAGTCGACGATCTCGTCCGGGTCCTGGTTGCCGCGGGAGGTGCCGAGGATGGTGCCGCCGTACTCGTTGATACCGGCGACCGCGGCGGCGTCGAGATCGACCACCTCCCGGCCGTAGCGGGCGGTCATGCCCTGGTACCCGTTGCGGAAGCCGAAGATGCGCCGCACGCCGTAGTGGTTGGTGAGCTCCAGGACCAGCGCGCGGATGACGTCGTTGAGTCCCGGGCACAGCCCGCCGCACGTGACGATCCCGGCGCGGGTCTTGGACGGGTCGAAGAAGATCTTGCGGCGGGGGCCGCCGGGCTCGAAGCCGGGCAGCTCCTCGACTGGCACGCCACGGGCCGCGACGAGGGAGACCGTGTCGTCGAGCAGGACCCGGTCGGACTCGTCCACGTAGTGCCGGGTCGTGCGCCCGGTGCGCAGCAGCGCCGCGAGCGGGGAGTCGATGCGGCTCTCGCCGAGCGTCCTGACCTCGAGCCTGGCCCGTTCGTCCACCATGGTCCAATGCTGGTGGACGCGCGTTTCGTACCGGTGAATTCGGTTGAGCGCTTCGCCGCCGCGGGGGATGGTGGAGCGATGCGGGTCACCTTCCACCGGCTTGCCGATCATCAGTGGGCCGACGTGCTCATCCAGCGCGACGACGGCGTCGTCTACCGGATGCACGCCGGGCCGGTGACCGCGCAGGCGCCGCACGACCTCGTGCACTTCACCGTCGAGGACGCCATCGGCATGGCCGACGGGATCTGGGGTTCGATCGCCGGTGGGGTCGTGTTCCGCAGCATGACGCACGTGTCGGGGCGTCGGCCGCCGCACGCCGCGGAGCGTTCGGCGGAGCTCATCCGCGCCAACCGTGACCGGCTGCAGCGCGCCGAGCTGATCGGCGGGTTCGTGGAGCGGGCCGCGGCGATGCCGGACGCGGATCTGGACCGCCTCGCGCCGCAGCCCTTGACGGCCGTCGACCGGACCGCGGTCGTGCGCGCGATCGCCGCGTTGCGGGCCGCGCAGGAGACCTGGGCGCGGCTCGAGGTCGGTGCCGAGCTGACGTTGACGTGGCCGCGGCACCGGCGGCTCGTCCCGCTGGAGCGCAAGGTGCGCCGCCGGCAGCCCACGGTCCGGCGGGCTTCCTAGGTGTACGAACCGGGATAGCCACCCTGACAGAGACACAGCAGGAGCAGGGCGAGCAGGAACGAGATCGCGAGCGTCCAGGCCGCCCGCCGGGCGAGCCTCGTCTGCGGGTCCTCCGGTCCGGGGGTCTTCACGGGCCGGGCGTCGGCGGCGGGCCGGCCGCCGTCCAGGGGGTCGACCCAGCGGGCGGCCTCGGCGGCGAAGCGGTCGCCGTAGGCGGCGTGGTCGGCCGGGATGCGCCCGGCGAGACGGACCGGCAGCGCGTCGAAGTCGCCGCCGTCGCCGACGACGATCACCGCGCCGGGGATCTGCCTGCGGTCGAGGGCCTCCAGCGCGAGGATCGTGTGGCCGGTCGCGTCGGCGTCGGTGCCGGTGACCACGACGACGGGGGCGCGGACGGCGGCCGCGAGATCGGCCACCGTCGAGACGCCACCGCCTGCGAGGATCACCACCCGGTCGTGCTTCGCGGACAAATCGGTCACCACTGCGGCGACAGCATCGAGTCCCGTCCCGGCCGGGAGCTCCGAGATCGCTTGCACATACGGCGTCAGCGGCGCGCCGAAGTCACCCAGTACCACCGCCGCCGCGGTGCCGTCGGTCGTCGCGGCGAGGGCGGCCGCGGCCACCACCCAGTCGACGGACGAAGAGGTCGGGGTCACGACCCACGGGCCGCGCACAGGCAGAGACATCGACACCGATCCTAGGCCCGCGGCGGCGCCGTCGACGACCGGACCACGAGGTGGGTTGCGAGCTCCACGTGCAGAGCGTCCAGCTGATGCCGCTCCAGCAGGCGTACGAGCAGCGAAACGGCCATCCGGCCCATCTCCGGCAGCGGCTGACGGACCGTGGTCAGGTTGGTGGCCTCGGCCAGGTCGATGTCGTCGAACCCGGTCACCGAAAGGTCGTGCGGCACCCGCAGGCCGCGGTCCGCGGCCGCCTGCATCGCACCGACGGCGGCCTTGTCGTTGAACGCGACCAGCGCCGTCGGCGGCTGCGGCAGGTCGAGCAGCGCGCCCGCCGCGCGCCGGCCCTGTTCCGTGGTGGGCTCGATGGCCCGCAGCAGCTCACCGGCGGGCAGCACACCGACATCGGCGAGGGCGGCGTTGTGCCCCGCGAGCCGGGCGTCGCTGGCCAGCCACTCGGTGGGGCCGCCGATGACGCCGATCCTCCGGTGACCGAGGCCGACCAGGTGCGCGGTGACCTTCCGGGCGCCGGCGAAGTGCGCGGCCGAGACCGACACGATGTCCGGTGGCAGCGTGGTGCGCGGGTCGACGACCACGAACGGGATCCGGCGCCGCTGCAGCTCGACGAGGTCCGCGCCCGGCTCCGGCGGCAGGATCACGATGATCCCGCCGATGCCGTCGTGCCGCTCCAGGTCCCGCAGCAGCGGGGTGCGTTGCGCGGCCTCGCCCGCGGTGAGGACCAGCTGGCGGCCGTGCAGCTCGATGGTCTCGGCGATCGAGGAGACGATCAGTCCGAAATAGTCCGTCAGCACGTACGGGCAGCGCAGGTACACCCGGTCGCCGGCCGGCCGTGGGTCGCGGTTGGGTCGCTGCGAGCCGAGCCGCTCCGCCGCCTGGTGCACGAGGTCGCGGGTGTGCGGGGCGACCGTCCCGTGGTCGTTGAGCGCCCGGGAGACCGTGGCGATGGACATGCCCGTCGCCGCCGCGATCTCTCTCACCGTGACCTTGCGCATGCGTTTCAGTCCCCGTTTCACACGTCTTCTGGCAGGACTCTTGACAGTTGGAGGAGCCTGGCTGTTTCCTGGTTCCAGGCGATGTTACACGCGCTGTTTCATTTGTTACAGCTCCCCGACAGGGGTGTCCGGGTCAAGACGGCGACGGTGGGGTGGTCGTCCGGGCCTGGCGGACGGGGCGGGCGGTCGGGGCCGGCCGCCCCGTTCTTTGTCCACAGGCCGGGTGTTGTCCACAGCTGTCGACACGTCGGCAGCCGGGTGCGCGGCGTGGCGGGTAGCTTCAGCGTCGTGTTGTTCATGGTGATCGAGCGGTTCAAGGACGGGCAGGCCCGGCCCGTGTATGACCGCGCCCGCGAGCGGGGCCGGCTCATGCCCGACGGGCTGCGCTATGTCGACAGCTGGGTCGAGGCCAATCTCGCCCGCTGCTTCCAGCTCATGGAGTGCGACGACCTGACGCTGCTCACGACGTGGATCGCCGCCTGGTCCGACCTCGTGGACTTCGAGGTCGTCCCGGTCGTCACCAGCGCCCAGGCCGCAGCGGTCGTCGACGGGTGATCTGATGCTGTTCGCCGCGCTGATCGTCGTCGCCGTGGTGGTGCTGCACGGCTATCTGTGGCTGCGCCTGGTGCGTGACACCACCGACCGGCCGCGGGTCCGCCGCGCGGGCGCCTGGGTCGCGGGGGCGCTGGCGTTGCTGTTCGCCGTGACGGCTGTCGGCAACAGGGCGCTGCCCCGGCGGTATGAGCCGGCGCTCGAGCGTGTCGTCGGCTGGCCGGGGTATGTGTGGCTGGCACTCGCCGGGTATCTCGTCCTCGCGCTGATCGTCCTCGAACTGCCCGCCTGGCTGGCCCGCGGAGTCGTGACGGCACGGGCCGGGCGCGGCGGGGCACCGCGGGCAGCAGCACGGAACCCGACCCTCGCCCCCGGGAAAGCAGCAGAGGACGCACGCAAGGAGCCCGCCACAACACGGGACGGGGCAGCGCGGGACGACGCAGGGCGGGACGACGCAGGGCGGGACGAGACAACACGGGACGACGCAGCGCGGGACGCAAGCGGGGGGACAGCGCGGGACGCGGGTGCGGGGGTCGACCGGGCGCGGCGGCTGCTGGTGGCTCGCGGTGCCGCGATCGTCGCCGGGCTGGCGGCGACCGGGGTCACGACGGCCGGGATGATCAGCGCGCTCGGGCCGCCCACGATCCGGCGCGTCCGGATTCCGTTGCGGAAGCTGCCGCGTGGGATGGACGGCACCCGGATCGCGCTCGTCTCCGATGTCCATCTGGGCGCGTTGCTCGGGCGGGCGCACACCGAGCGGGTCGTGGCCGCGGTCAATGCCCTCGACGCGGACATCGTGGCGATGGTCGGGGATCTCGTCGACGGCACGGTCGGCGACCTCGCACCCGCGGCGGAGCCCCTGCGCGGGCTGCGCAGCCGGCGGGGTGCGTATTTCGTGACGGGCAACCACGAGTACTTCTCCGGGCACGAGGACTGGATCGAGCACGTCGGCGAGCTGGGGCTGCGGGTGTTGCGCAACGCGCGGGTGGAGCTCGACGGCCTCGATCTCGCCGGGGTCAACGACGCGACCGGCGGCACCGTCGGCGACCCGCCGGACTACGACCTGGCGCTCGGCGGCCGCGATCCGGCCCGGCCCGTCGTGCTGCTCGCCCATCAGCCGGTCCAGGCGCACGAGGCCGCGAAGCGGGGCGTGGACCTGCAGCTGTCCGGGCACACGCACGGCGGGCAGTTGTGGCCGTTCCACTATGTGACCAGGATGTCCCAGCCGCTGATCACGGGGCTGGGCGAGGTCGGGGGGATGCCTGTCTATGTCACCAACGGGGCCGGTTTCTGGGGGCCTCCGGTGCGGGTCGGCGCGGCGCCCGATGTGACGTTGGTCGAACTACGCGCCGGGTGATCGTGGAAGGCGGGGTTCATGACGTAGGATGGCGGCGTGATGCAGGGGTATTGGCGCTTTACCGTGGCTCCGGGTGGAGCCGGCGGGCGTTTGCGCTGACCTGACATCACCCGGAGCCAGCAAGGGCAGAGACCAGCGTCTCTGCCCTTTGTCGTGTCACACGGCGGGCTGGAGCACCGGGCCCGCCTCAACCTGGGAGAGAGACGGGACATGAACACCAGCAACCTGCGCGTCACCGGGTACCGGCCGCTCGTCACGCCGCGCGAGCTGCAGGCCGAGCTGCCCATGGACGACGCCCGCGCCGAGGTCGTGCGACGATCCCGCGACGAGGTCCACGCGATCGTGACCGGCGCCGATGATCGGCTGCTCGTCGTCGTGGGGCCGTGTTCGGTGCACGACCCGGTCGCCGCCGTCGACTACGCGCGCCGCCTCGCCGCTGTCGCCGCGCAGCACACCGCCGACCTGTGCGTCGTGATGCGGGTGTACTTCGAGAAGCCCCGCACCACCGTCGGCTGGAAGGGTCTCATCAACGACCCGGGCCTCGACGAGACGTTCGACGTGCCGACCGGGCTGCGACTCGCCCGCCGGCTGCTGCTCGACGTGCTCGGCCTGGGCCTGCCCGTCGGGTGCGAGTTCCTCGAGCCGACCAGCCCGCAGTACATCGCCGACGCCGTGTCGTGGGGTGCGATCGGGGCGCGGACGCCGGAGAGCCAGGTGCACCGGCAGCTCGCGTCGGGCCTGTCGATGCCGGTCGGGTTCAAGAACGCCACCGACGGCGACGTCCAGGTCGCCATCGACGGCTGCCACACCGCGGCGAGCCGGCACGTGTTCTTCGGCGTCGACGAGGACGGCCGCGCCGCCGTGGTGGAGACCACCGGCAACCCCGACTGCCACATCATCCTGCGCGGCGCCCGCTCCGGGCCGAACTACGGCGCGCAGGACGTCACCGACGCTCTCGCCCGGCTGGAGAAGGCGGGCATGCCGCAGCGCCTCGTCGTCGACGCCAGCCACGGCAACAGCGGCAAGGACCACGTCCGCCAGGCCGCGGTCGGCCGCGAGATCGCCGAGCAGATCGCCGCGGGCCAGGACGGCATCGCCGGTGTGATGCTGGAGAGCTTCCTCGTCGAGGGCCGCCAGGACCTCGGCGGCGAGCTCGCGTACGGCAAGAGCGTCACCGACGCCTGCATGTCCTGGGACACCACCGAGACCCTCCTCGCCGACCTCGCCACCGCCGTCCGCGCCCGCCGGGGATAACGACGACGAGAAGCCCGCCGGGCACGACAGGCCACGGGACGGCCCGCCGGGCTACGAGAGCAGCCGGTTGGTCCAGCCACCTTCGATGATGCCGCGGCCGTCGGTCCAGATGCCCCAGTCGACGACGGCCGCGGCGTCGACGGTCGTCGGTGTCCCGGCTCGCACCGACGGGTCCGTCTCCGCGTCCGACATGCTCACGCCGTGGATGCGGGACGGGTCCGGCCAGCCGGTGACGGTGGACCACACGTATTCGCGGCGCGGGCCGGGCAGGCCGTGCTTGACGATCAGCCAGGCCGGCGCCGCGATCGTCCCGGCCAGGAACCGCGCCCGGGCGGCCGGCAGCGCGGCGCGGGCGGCGGCGATCGCGGCGTCCATCCGGGCGTCACGGGGCGCCCGGCGGATCCCGGTCGCCGGGCCCCCGAACAGCGCCGCGCTCACCGACGTCAGGAACTCCCCCGCAACGCGCGGCGCGGCTTCCGGCGGCAGCACGGTCAGGAACGCCTGCCCGTCGAACCGGTCCGGAGGGTCGAGCCGCAGCCGGACCTCCGCGTAGCCACCGGTGGGCGCATCCTGCCCGTGCGCGCGGGCGACGTCGCCGGCGGTGACCATCAGCCGGGACGGCAGCGCGACGAAGCTCGGCTCACCCTGCAACGCCAGCGTCCAGTCCCGGACCAGGGCCGACGCGAGCCCGCAGAGCGCCCGCGTCCAGGCGGTGGCGAGCACCGGCGGGACGTCGAGCACCTGCAGCTCCGGCAGCCCGAACCGGCCGAGCCCCTTCGTGGTCATCCACAGTCCCCGCGCGCCCGACGACTGCGGCACGAGCACCCACCGGGTCAGCACGACCCGCCCGTCGGGGCCGGGCAGCGACCGCACCACCGCGGCCGGCGCGACGATCTGCGGGGTGAACATGTCGACGAGCGTCCCGCCGGTCAGCTCCGCCAGCCCTGCCGCGATCCCCCGCGCGTGCCACTCGTGCGCCGGCGGCCACCCCGGCCGGAACACCGCCTGACACACGATCACGTGCGTCGCTGCTCCCAGCTCCCGCACCTGGCCCGCCGACGCGCCGAACACCTCCAGGAACGCCAGCGGCAACGGCGGCGCGTCCCCGGCCGCCGACACGGTCACGCTGATCAGCGGCCCCGCCAGCATCCGCAGCGCCCCGCCCCGCAACGGCTCCGGCAACCGCTGCGCCGCCTCCCGGGCCGCGGCCTGCACGTCCACCGGCGGCCGCGAGGTCACCACCACGTACGTGGCCTCCACCAGCTCAGGCACGCTCAGCGTCACCGGGTCGTCCATACCGGCCATCCTCCCCCTCGCGGTGAGCGATGTCCGTCCCCCGGCCCGGCCGATGCGACACCCGACGACCCCGAACGCCGTGTCGATGCCTGCTCGACCGTCAGGCGAGGCGGAGTTCGCGGCCGGGCCAGCGGGAGCGGAGCCAGCGGTCGTGGCTGGCGACGACGATCGTGCCGGGGGCCGTGCCCAGGGCGTCCTCCAGTTCGTCGGCGAGGCGCGGGGACAGGTGGTTGGTGGGCTCGTCGAGCAGGAGCAGTTCCGGCGGGTCGGCCACCAGGAGTGCCAGGGCGAGCCGGCGGCGCTGGCCGACCGACAGGTCCGCCAGCGGCCTGGCCAGGTCGCGCGGGGCGATCAGGCCCAGTGATCGCAGCGGCACGGCCTCGGCGCGGTCCGGGCCCAGGGCGAGTTCATAGGTGGCGGCCACGGTGCGGTCGGGGCGGTCGAAGACCGTGTCCTGGGCGAGCATGCCCACCTTCAGGCCGCGGCGGCGGGAGACGGTGCCGGCGAACGAAACCAGACCGGCGAGGACCGCGAGGAGTGTCGACTTGCCGGCGCCGTTGGGGCCGGTGACCAGGAGACGGTCGCCGGCAGGCACGTCGAGACGGTCGAGGGTCAGCCGGCCCGGCACCGAGAGCGACGCGGCCGAGACCAGCAGACCGTCGGCCGAAGACGCCGTCAGGAAGCCGTTGAAGCGCAGCGGCACCGGGGGTTTGCGGACCTGGGCGCGGGTGAGGTCGTCGAGGCGGCGGGTGGCGCTGCGGACGCGGCGGGAGATCTGCTGCTGGACGCGGCCCGCGGTGTGGCCGTAGCCCATCTTCTCGCTGTCGCGGCGTTCCCGGCCGGGGGCGACCTGGTGCGCGGTGACGGCGACCGCACGGCGCAGGTCCGATATCTCGGCTTGCTCCTCGACGAACCGGCGCTCCCAGCGGTCCCGTTCGGCCAGGCGGAACGCTTGGTACGACGTGTAGTCGCCGCCGAAGCGGATGGGGCCGTCGACGGCGGGGTCGAGGTCGACGAGGTCGGTGCAGACGGCGTCGAGGAACGCGCGGTCGTGGCTGGCGAGGACGACGGCGCCGGGCAGGTCGCGCAGGTGCGCCTCCAGGAACGCGGCGGCGTCGTCGTCGAGGTGGTTGGTCGGCTCGTCCAGCAGCAGGGCGGCCGGGCGGCGGATGAGCACGGCGGCGAGGGCGAGCCGGCCGCGCTGCCCGCCGGAGAGGGAGCCGAGGGTACGCGCGGAGGCCAGGTCCCCGAGGCCGAGCCCGGCGAGGACGAGCTCGGCGCGCCGGTCGGCGTCCCACGCCTCGTGCAGCTGCGCACGCTCCAGTACGTCGCCGTACTCCTCGAGGGTCAGCCCATCAGGGGCTTCGAGCGCGGCGAGGTCCGCACGGATCTCGCGCAGGGCGTCGTCGACGACGTCGGCGATGGTCGCCGAGGCGTCGAACGGCATCTCCTGGTGCAGGTAGCCGAGGTCGGCGGGGCGTTCGACGGTGCCCGTCTCGGGTTCGTCGGCGCCGGCCAGGAGCCGCAGCAGGGTGGACTTCCCCGCGCCGTTCTCGCCGATGAGGCCGATGCGGTGGCCGGGCGAGGCGGTCAGGGAGACGCCGTCGAGCACTCGACGGCCGTCATACGTGCGGACGAGGTCATATGCGAGCAGGGCGGAAGAGGACATGCGGACACCACCGGCAAGGAACGTCGGGAACCCGCCGGGCAGGCAGTGCCTCGGGCGCGGGTCGGGAGGTGTCAGCGGCTCACATCTCCTCCAAGGTACCCCACGGAAAGGATCTACGGCAGCATGGCGTCGGCCACAGCCCGCCGGGCGGGGTTGTTGCCGCCCCTGGTGGCGTCGGGGTGGACGCGGTTGGTGAGCAGGACGAGGGCGATGCGGCGGGACGGGTCGCACACCATGGACGTGCCGGTGAAGCCGGTGTGCCCGAAGGCGCCCTTTCCCGCGAGCTTCCCCATGTACCAGGCCTGGTCGACGTCGACCCCGAGCCCGTGCGCGGCGGCGGGGCCGAGCCGCCGGTTCGCGTCGGTGCGCATCAGGTCCACTGTGGACGGCCGCAGCAGCGCGCCGCCGCCGGAGAGCAACGCTCGTCCCAGCAACGCCACGTCGGCGGCCGTAGCGAAGAGCCCGCGCGGCGTCGTACCGGACGGCGTCGCCGAACGCGAAGTGCGCCACGACGGCCCCGTCGACGGCGGCGAAGACCACACCGCCGGGGAACATCGCCGAGGCCACGAACGGCGTCACCGCGTCCCGTAGCCGCCCGGCACGGGACCTGCCGGTCCGCCACGGCGAAGGGGTGGCGACCGGCAACGTCCAGGGCGAGACGGGCGACGGAGACGATGACGGCAAGGGACGGGGCGCCCCGTGAGCGGTGCAGCCCGCCAGAGCGCCCAGCAGAGCACCGGCGATCAGTTCGCGGCGCCGCACTACGAGGGCGACCGCACGGCCTCGTACATCGCGGCCATGTCGTCCCCGGCGAATCCGCGGTCGGCCGCGGAGGCCAGCAGCGCCGCCGCTGCGTCCACAATGGACCGGTCGACGCCGACGGACGCGGCGAGGTCCCCGACCAGCCCGGCGTCCTTCAGCGCGCCGCTCACCGGGAACGCCACCGGATACGAACGGTCCATCATGGACGGTGCCTTCGCGTGCAGGTACGGCATGTCGAGCGCGCCGCCGGACACCAGTTGCAGGAACAGCGCGGGGTCGAGGCCGAGCCCGTCGGCGAGCGCGACGCTCTGTGCCATCCCCGCGACCGAGGTCAGCACCCAGCTGTTGACGACCAGCTTGATCCGGCTGCCCGCACCGGCCTCACCCAGCCATGTCACCTTCGCCGCGATCGGCCCGCACAGCTCCTCGACCCGCTCGCGGACGTCGGCGGGCCCGGACGCGAGGACGTTGAGCTTCCCCTGCTCGGCGGGCTGCCGCGTGCCGAGCATGGGCGCGTCGACGTAGACCAGCCCGAGCTTGGACGCCAGCACTCCCAGGTCGTCGGCGCCGGGCACCCCGACGGTGCTCAGCTGCAGCCACAGCGTGCCGGGCGGCGGCGCCGCCGCGGTCATGACCGACGCCACGGAGGCGGCGTCGAACAGCACGGTCACCACCACGTCGGCGCCCTCGGCGCACGCGGCGGGCGTGTCGCAGACGGCCGCACCGTCGGGCGCCAGGGCCTCGGCGGTCTCAGCCGTGCGGTTCCAGACCCGCACCGGGTGGCCGGCCCGCAGCCAGTTCCGCGCGACGGCCGCGCCCATGATCCCGGTCCCCAGCACTGCGACGGTCATCCGTTGCCCCTTTCCGAAGCCCGGACCCCATTCTTCCACCGGAGGACCGGGTGCCGAAGCTGGACAGCGCCGACTCCAGCAGCGGCAGCGCGTGCAGGACCTGCCCCGATCGGATGAGGACGTCCCACACCCGTTCGAACTTCTTCCACCCGCCCGCGTACGCCAGGTGCCGCATCCGGTCCCCCAAGCGCTCCTTGACCGCCGCGCCCCGCCACAGGTTGCCCCACCGGTAGAAGTCCTTGTACGCCCGCCAATAGCCGTCGGAGAGCTGCTGCGCCGTCATGCCGCGGGGCTCGTGGACGACGTGCCGCGTGTCGTACAGCTCCCAGTCCCGATGCAGGATCCGGCCTTCCGACGAGATGCGGCGGAACAGGCCGGTGCCCGGATAGGGGGTCATGATGTGGAACGTCGCGGTCTCGATCCCCTGCCGCACGGCCCAGTCCACGGTGCGGTCGAAGACGTCGGGACCGTCGGAGTCCATGCCGAACACGAAGCTGGCGTTCACCATCACGCCCGCGTCGCGCAGCCGCCGCACGACCTCGCCGTAGTCGCGCCCGACGTTCTGCCGTTTGCGCTGCTCGGCGAGGTTGCCGGCGTTGATGGTCTCGAAGCCGACGAAGAGGCTGCGCAGGCCTGATTCCACGGCCCGCTCCAGCAGCCCGGGCCGCAGGACGGCGTCGACGGTGCCGGCCGCCTGCCACACCCGGCCCGTGCCGCGCATCCCGGCGAACAGCTCGGTGGCGAAGCGTCGGTTGCCGAACAGGTGGTCGTCGAGGAAGTACAGGTGACGCCCCGGCAGCCGGTCGATCTCGGCGAGCGCGTCGTCGACGGCCTGGGTGTAGAACGACCTCCCGCCCTCGAAGAACGCGTCCTTGTAGCAGAAGTCGCAGTGGTGCGGGCAGCCGCGGGAGACGACGATCGAGTTCGGCACCAGGTAGCGGTGGCGTTTGATGAGGTCGCGCCGGATCGGCGGCAGTCCTTCGAGGGTGCGCTGTTTCGAGGTGTACCGCGGCAGCGTCGAACGCCGTCGCAGGTCGGCCAGGAAGACGGGCCAGGTGTCCTCCCCCGGCCCGAGGAAGACGCTGTCGGCGTGCGCGGCGGCCTCGTCGGGCAGGGAGGTGACGTGCAGCCCGCCGAGCGCGACGAACACCCCACGGGCGCGGAACCAGTCGGCGAGCTCGTAGGAGCGCCGGGCCGAGGTGATGTACACCTGGATGACCACCAGATCGGGCAGCTCCCCCAGAAGGCCCGGGTCGAAGCGCTCGACGTGCTCGTCGACGATGCGCACCTCGTCGTCGCCGGGCAGATAACCGGCGAGGGTCGCCAGGCCGAGCGGGGGGAAGAGGCTGTACTTGATCGGCCGGAAGAGAGGGCTGGTCGCCTCGGTCAGGGCCGGAAGGATCATCAGCACCCGCATGCATCGACCGTATTATCCGGCGCTGGACGGCTGGTGTGCGAGATGTGGAGATGTCGTGCGTCGTAGGCTTTGCGGGGTGAAGACCTTCCCGCTCGGCGACCGCGCCGTCCACCGGATCGGCTTCGGCGCGATGCAGCTGCCCGGCCGGGGTGCCTTCGGGCCGCCCCGGGACCGGGCCGAGGCCCTGGCCGTGGTGCGGCGCGCGGTCGAGCTCGGCGTCGATCACATCGACACCGCGCAGTACTACGGCCCCGACGTCGCCAACGAGCTGCTCAGGACCGCCCTGCACCCGTACGACGCCCGGCTCGTCCTGGTCAGCAAGGTCGGCGCGGCGCGCGACGCCAAGGGCGGCTGGCTGCCCGCGCATGAGCCCGAGCAGCTGCGCGCCGGCGTCCTGGACAACCTGCGCTCCCTCGACGTGGAGCGCCTCGACGTGGTGAACCTCCGGGTGACCGGCGCCGACGGCGACTTCGACGCGCAGCTGGACGCGATGATCGCGATCCGCGACGAGGGGCTGATCGGCGGGGTCGGCCTGAGCAACGTCACCCTGGCGCAGCTGGAGCACGCGCTGACCCGCACCCCGGTCGCGTGCGTGCAGAACCCGTACAACCTGGTCGACCGCGGCGGCGAGGACGTGCTGCGGGCGTGCACGGCCCGGGACATCGCCTTCGTGCCGTTCTTCCCGCTCGGCGCCGCGTTCGGCCGCGAACGGGTCCTGGGCCACCCGGCGGTGAAGGCCACGGCGCTGCGCCTCGACGTCACCCCCGCGCAGGTCGCCCTCGCGTGGATCCTCGCGGTGGCGCCGAACACGCTGCTCATCCCCGGCACCGCCACGCTGGAGCACCTCGAGGAGAACGTCGCCGCCGGGCGGGTCGCCCTCGACGACGAGGCGATGACGTCGCTGACGGCGCTGACGGCGGGATGAGCTCCCGGAAGAACCTCCTGGCCCTCGCCGTGCTGGCGTACCTGAGCCAGGCGCCGATGCACCCGTACGAGCTGTCCAAGACGCTGCGGGCGCACGGCGACGACCGCAGCATCAAGTTCACCCACGGCTCGGTCTACATGGTGGTCGAGCAGCTGCTGAAGGCCGGCCTGATCGCGGAGCAGGAGACCACCCGCGACGGGCAGCGCCCCGAACGCACCGTCTACGGCATCACCCCGGACGGGCGGGCCGAGCTGCGGGACTGGCTGCGGGACCTGGTCGGCACGCCCCGGCACGAGTTCCCGGCGTTCGGCTCGGCGCTGTCGCTGGTCAGCGCCCTGCACCCGGACGTCGTCGTGGAGCTGCTCCAGCAGCGCCTGGTGCGTCTGGAGGAGCAGCGCGCCGAGGCGGCCGAGCTTGCCGCAGGAGCCACGCCGCACCCGTTGTTCCTGGTCGAGGAGGCGTACCGGCAGGGCCTGCTCGAGGCGGAGATCGCGTTCGTCCGGAGGTTCGTCGAGCAGATCACGGACCCGGTCGACGGCTGGGGCCCGATGTGGGCGGCGTACCACGAAACCTAATAGTTGACTCTGACTAGTCACCGGTAGATAGTTGGTATCAACTAATTGTCTCGCCGGGGGTTCGTCATGGGAACAGTCACGTCCGCGATCGTCGTCGGCGGCGGCATCGCCGGTCCGGTCGCCGCGATGGCCCTGCAGAAGGCCGGGATCGCCGCCACCGTCTACGAGGGGCACGACGGCTTCGCCGACGGGGTCGGCGGGGCGCTGAGCATCGCGCCGAACGGCCGCACCGCCCTGGCGGCGATCGACGCCGACCACGTCGTGGAGCGGGTCGGCACCCCGATGTCGGGAATGGTCATGCAGAGCTGGACCGGCAAGCGCCTCGCCGAGTTCGGCTCCTTCGAGGACCTGCCGGCGATGCAGCTGGTCTGGCGGCACGAGCTCTACCGCGCCCTGTACGACGAGGCCGTCGCCCGCGGCATCCGCATCGAGCACGGCAAGCGCCTCACGTCGCTGCACGGCGGCACGGTGCGGTTCGCCGACGGTGCCGGCGCGGAGGCCGACGTCGTCATCGGCGCCGACGGGATCCGCTCCACGGTGCGGCGCCTCATCGACCCGTCCGCTCCCGAGCCGCGGTATGTCGGCCTGTTCGGCTTCGGCGCCCGCTGCTCCGGCAGAGGCGTGCCGCCCACCGGCGACAGGATGCACCTGGTCTTCGGCCGGCGCGCGTTCTTCGGCTACCAGGTGACCGACGGCGGCGACGGCGGCTGGTTCGTCAACCTGCCGTCGAAGGACCCGTCATCCGGCGCGGGCAACACCCCCGCGCAGTGGCTGCCGATCCTCGCGGACGCGTTCGCCGGCGACCGGATCCCGGCCGTGGAGCTGATCCGCCGCACCGACCCGGCCGATCTCGTCGTCACCGGCGGCCTGGAGGACATCGCGTCCGTGCCGGTGTAGCACCGCGACCGGGCCGTGCTCGTCGGCGACGCCGCGCACCCCACGTCGCCCAGCTCCGGGCAGGGCGCGTCCCTCGCCGTCGAGAGCGCCGTGCAGCTCGCCCGCTGCCTTCGCGACCTTCCCGTCCCGGCGGCCTTCGAGGTGTACGAGCAGCTGCGCCGCGCCCGGGTGGAGAAGGTCATCGCGACCGCGGCGCGCACCAACAGCGACAAGGCCGCCGGTCCCGTCGCACGGGTGCTCCGCGACCTGCTGATGCCGACCGTGATGCGGCTGATGGCAGACCCGGAGAAGTGGCGCTGGCAGTTCGACCACCCGATCGACTTTCAGGCCCCGGTCGCCGCCGCCACCCGCTCGGCGGTCTGAAGCGTGGCCGAGCAGTGACGAGTTCGCGGCGTTGACGATCGCGTCCACCCGCGCCTCGGTGATGTCCCCGGCGATCAGCTCCAGCACCAGCCGATGCTACCGCTTCGAGAAGGGGATGACCTTCGTGGCGCCGTCGCCGAGACGCTGGACGACGAGGGTCGCGGTCTCGGGCGTGAGGTTGCGGGCGTCGGCGACGTTCCACGCCACGCCGGCCGCGTAGGTGGCGCCCTCCCAGGTCGGGTGGACCACGGGGATCAGCGCCTTCATCACCGACTCGAACGCCTGCTCGTCACTGGCCCGGTCGAACGTGGTGATGGTGACGACGGTGCCCTCCAGGGAGCAGGTGCCCTGGTCGTGGTAGCGGTAGACCGTCTCGTCGTGGGTGGTCGACTGGGCGTAGTTGTCGCAGCCGAGGTCGGCGGCGATCGCGGCGGCGGGCTCGCCCATGTAGGCGGGCTTCGTCAGCTCGCCGACGACCCGCGGGGCCTGCCAGCCCACCACGCCAGCGGCGACGGCGACGAGCGCGAACCCGGCCGCGAGCCGGCCTCTGCGCCGCGGCTTCGACGTCCCGGTCTCGGAGGAGGTCGACGAGGAGGTCGTCGAGGGGATCGTCGAGGGCTCGGAAGAGGTCTCCAGGGACGCAACCAACGCGGGCCTCCTGCGGGGTACAAGCGCGAATTTTTCTGACATGTCGAATTTAGGTGCAATCGGGGTGCGGAGCTGTCCCCCGGGCAGCCAGAAAGGCCGGTGCTGGGGCACCGGCCTTCCTTCGACGTGCGGGGAGCTACATCGACGACGCGGGGACGAAGGTGTAGCCCGCCGCCTGGATGCCCGTGACGGTCTCCTGCAGGTAGCTCAGCGGCACGTACGGGTGGAAGAAGAAGCTCGCCACACCGTCCCGCACGGCCAGGTTCAGCTGCGCGGACCTGACGATGTCCGCCGACAGGTGCGCCGGGTGGTTGTTGAACGGCTCCAGCTCGATGTTGCCGATGTTCTCCGGCACGGTCACCACCCCGTAGATGTCCCGCACGGTGTACGGGAAGAACTGGCCGAAGATCCGCGAGTTGTCCAGCGCGCCGCCGCGCAGGGCGCCCGAGGTGTACAGGCCGCGGTCGTAGCGGGTCTTGAAGGTCGCCGCGACCGCCCTGTTGGAGGCGTCCGAGCCGGCGTAGTGCGGGAACTCGAAGATGGTCGGCTTGGCCAGGCCCGCCGCGGCGAACGCCGCGAACGCGCCGTCGATGCGGCCCTGCGCCCACGCCTGCGAGTCGGCCGGCACCGGGCCGTCGTAGATGACGTAGTTGGTGACCGGGTCGACGTGCGCGGTGTAGAACTCGAAGTCGTCCGCGCTGGCGCCGTTGTACGGGTTGAGCATGCTCTCGTACTGATGCGTGTAGCCGTGCATCAGCAGCGTGCCGCCGTGCGACTGCATGTACTTGAGCTCGGCGACGACCAGGGGCCGGTCGGCGAGGGTGTAGTCCTCGGCCACGCCGCCGGAGCCGGAGCCCAGCGGGTCGCGGTAGCGGGAGTACACGGCGACGGAGAACGGGACACCCTTGCTGTACAGGTAGTCGGTGATCGCCCGCAGCTCGCTCGGCTCGGCGTCGGGGCCGACGTCCTCGATGCGGACCAGCGCCCGGTGCCGTTCCGTGGTCTGCGGCGCAAGCACGTCGATCAGCATGTCGGAGAAGGCGACGTACCGGTCGTCGGCGCTGATGTAGGAGAACGGGATCTCGCCTATGTAGGTGAAGTTGCCCGACCGCACGCCCCACGACATCGTGGTGCCGTCGGCGCGGACCGCGCTGGCGACCGGGGTGGCCTTCGTGGTGTCGCTGATCGTGGTGTCCATGATGCCCGCGCCGTTCTGCGGGTCACGCGTGAAGGACTTCGCCTTGTAGTTCACCGTCGACACCGAGGAGACGTCGAAGCCGGTCCACATGAAGCCACGGTTGGCGGCGAAGTTCGGGTCCCGGGCTGTCAGCTGCCAGATGTTGTCGTAGATCCACACGACCGGCTTGGTGGTCGCGGTCACGTCGTCGAGGAACGCCAGGGGCAGCGGCTCGTCGTAGGTGCTGCCGAGGTACACCACGGCCTGGAACTGGTCGATCTCGCCGGCGGCGTAGCTGGTCACCGGCTGCGCGGTCCAGTCGCCGAAGTGGGAGCTGAGGTTCACCGCGGCCATCGCGTAGAGCTCGCCGAGGAAGCCGTACGGGCCGGTGGTGTCGTAGAGCACCAGGGTCTTGCCGGTGGCGCCCGGGATGCCCGCGCCGTTGACACCGTTGGCGATCGGTGTGGCCGGCGTCGTCACGACCGTAGCCGCCGACGCGACCGACGCGTTGCCGGCGGCGTCGGCCGCCGTGACGGTGAAGCCGTAGGCGGTCAGCGGCGACAGCCCGGTGAGCGTCACGCTGTTGACGGTGCTCGTCTGGACGGTCGGGCCGCCGCTGATCGTGTACTGGGTGACGCCGACGTTGTCGGTCGACGGCGCCCAGGTCAGGGTCACACCGGTCGACGTCAGCGCGCTCGCCACCGGGGCACCGGGCGCGCTCGGCGCCACCGTGTCCGGGGCCGGCGGCGGCGTCAGGGTGGTGAACGCCACCGGTGCCGACGCGGCGGAGACATTCCCGGCGGCGTCGACGGCCTTGACGGTGATGCTGTGCGCGGTGCTCGGCTCCATGCCGGCGAGGGTCGTGGAGGTGCCGGTGACGGTGGCCTTCAGCGTGCCGTTGTCGAACACCTGGTAGCCGGTGACGCCGACGGCGTCCGTGGAGGCGCCCCAGCTGACCGTCGCGCCCGTCGTGGTGACGTCGCTGACGCTCGGCGCGCCCGGCACGCTCGGCGCCGCCCTGTCGGTGACCCCGGTGGTGAACGACCAGGTGTAGGTCGACGTGCTGACCTTCACCGTCATCGTGTACTTCGTCTGCTCGGCGAGCGCGGCCCGCGGCGTGAACGTGAACGTGTGCGTCGGCGCGTCGTAGGCGTAGTACGACGCGACGGACGCGCCGCCGCTGGTCTTGACGAACGAGTACCGCAGCGCCGACGGGTCGACCGCGGTGCCGTAGGTGATCGTCGGGCGGACGCCGACGGCGATGCCGGTCGTCCCGTTCTTCGGCGTGACCCCGCTGACGGCCGGCCCCGCGGCGTGGGCCGCCGTGCTCAGGCCACCGGCGGCGATGGTGCCGACGATCGTCGACGCCACCAGCTTCACCACAGTGCGCACAGGTGCTCGCTTTCGCTTGAGTGTCAGGTGTACTGATGGGCGCGGCCCCGACGTGTCCGCCGGGGCCGCTCCGCGGGGTGGTTCAGCTGAAGCTGACGCAGGTGACCAGGCCGGTCACGACGTTCGAGCTGCCACTGTGCGAGAAGGTGAACTGCCAGGTCCTGCCGTCGGTCGACTGCTTGCCGCTGCTCAGCGCGACGTTGCCGTTGCCGGTCTCGCTCCAGGTGCCGAGCATCGCGATGCCGGCGTTGTCGCAGGTGACGTTCAGCGTGCCGGACGAGCTGCCGCTGTTGATGGTCACCGAGCCGGACTTGGTCGCGGTGGTCTGGGTGACCGCGGGCGTGGCGCCCTTGATGTTCGCGGTCAGCGTCCAGGTGGTCGCGGCCGTCTTCTTGTAGACGTTGGCGGTGGCGGTGTCGAGGTACAGGTCACCGACCGCGCCGTTCGCGCCCGCCGGGACGCCCGCGCCGGTGAGCCAGGTCGCACCGTTGGTGCCGCTGGCTCCGGCCGCACCGGCCGGGCCCTGCAGGCCCTGCGCACCCTGGGCGCCGGCCGCACCCTGAGTGCCCGCGGCACCGGCGGCGCCGGTCTCACCCTTGGCGCCGTTGACGCCGTCCTTGCCCTTGAGCGAGACCAGCCACTCCTCCGGCGATCCGGAGAACGCGTTCATGTCGACCGCGAGCTGGTACGCGTCCTTGCCGTCGACGCCGTTCACGCCGACCAGCGAGGCGAGCCATTCCTGCACGGTGCCGATGGTGGGGTCGTTGGCCAGGGCCAGGTCGTAGGCGCTCAGACCCGGCATGCCCTGGATGCCCTGGACACCCTGGATTCCCTGGAGGCCCTGCTCGCCCTGGGCACCGACCGTGCCGGCGGACCCGGCGGCGCCAGCGGCACCGGTCTCGCCCTTCTCGCCCTGCGTGCCCTGGGCACCCGTCTCGCCCTGCGCGCCGGTGTCACCCTTGTCGCCCTTCGGGCCGGGGTCGCCGTCCTTGCCGTTGACGCCGGGGATGCCCTGGAGGCCCTGGGCACCGGTCTCGCCCTTCTCGCCCTGCGCGCCCTGGGCACCCGTCTCGCCTTGCGCGCCGGTCTCACCCTTGGCACCCTGGGCACCGGTCTCGCCCTGGGCACCTTGCGCGCCGGTCTCGCCCTTAGCACCCTGGGCGCCGGTCTCGCCCTTCTCACCCTGGGCACCCTGCGCGCCGGCGGCACCGGTCTCGCCCTGGGCGCCGGTCTCACCCTTCGCACCCTGCGCGCCGGCAGCGCCCGTCTCGCCCTGCGCACCGGCAGCGCCCGTCTCACCCTGAGCGCCCTGAGCACCCGCGGCGCCCGTCTCACCCTTCTCGCCCTGAGCACCCGCGGCGCCCGTCTCACCCTTCTCGCCCTGAGCGCCCTGGGCACCCGCGGCGCCAGCGGCGCCGGTCTCGCCCTTGGCACCCTGGGCACCTGCCGCGCCCGTCTCGCCCTTGGCGCCGGCGGCACCCGTCTCACCCTTGGCACCCTGGGCGCCGGTGGCACCAGTCGCGCCGATCGGGCCGATGGCGCCCGTCGCTCCGGTGGCACCCGTGGCGCCCTTCGCGCCGGCGGCGCCGGTGGCACCAGTCGCGCCGGTGGCGCCCTTCGGACCGGTGGCGCCGGGCGCGCCGACGGCGCCGGTGCTGCCCGTCGCGCCCTTGTCGCCCGTCGCACCCTTCTGGTTCCACTGGACCATCTGCTCGCTGTTGCGGCACCGCGTGCCCGACTGGTAGTCGATGACCCGCAGCGCGCTGGTGTTCTTGTCGCGGCAGCCGGTGATGACGCCGGTGTTGCTGGCGGGAATGGCACCGAACGCGGCGGAGCCGACACCGACGAGCACGGCCGCGGCGGTCGCACCGATGGCGGCGATCTTCTGCTTCTTCGAGCGGAACACGCAGTTCTCCTAAATCTGGGCGGTACCTGTATCGGTGACGACTTGCTTCGCTATTTGCCGGTGACGACGACGCGTTCGGACGGCTTCAGCTGCTGCGGCTTCGGCGGCGGCTGCAGCTCGCTGCGGCTCGCCGGCCGGGAGACGACCCCGGCGTCGGCGGCGGGCGTCCGGTGCGCCGCGGCCAGGTAGATCACGGCGGCCAGGGCCACCGCGACAACCGCGGCGCCGAATCCGATCGCAGCGTTCTTCAGCACGGAAAAGACCCCCGGTTCCAGGCCGCAGCACGGCATGCTCGATAAACCCTCGAAATGTCGAGGGCAAAGAATGGGAATGGCTTTGGTTCAGCGATTCATTGCTGCGCCTGAGGGCGCGTGGATGCGCACACCGGTTCTCCCGCGGTAGTCACCTGAAAACGGGTCCGGTTTCGCCACTGGCTCCCCACCGGGCCGATCGGCGACCAAAGACGCCCGGTGGATCTAAGCTTCCCGCCAGCCTGCGTGGCTGGTCCACTTAAGGTAGCCGCCCAGGTGCGGCGAGGTTGTCAGCAACCGAGTGGCACCCCACCGGCCCGGTCGGATGACACCCCCTGCCGCACCGCTTGGAGCCGATTACGGGGAGTGACAGAAGCTGGACGTACCGGGGCAAAAACCCACTCAGCGGGCACCCAGCGGTCACACAGCGGTGATGCGGCGTTGACGCGTCAGGTGAGGTCCGGGCGCAGCGGTGCCGCCGCGTCCTCCTGCAGCAGCGCGAGGCGGGTCGAGCCGAGGGCGACCGCGGCGACGGCGAGCCGCCACACGACGATGCCGAACTCGGTCGTGGTGATGTGACCGGTGCCGAAGCGGCCGTTGACACCGTCGAGCCCCGGGAAGCTCACGATCAGCATGAGCACGGCCGCGCCGGCGGTCGCCGGCGGCAGCCACCGGCGGCTGGTCCGCTCGAACGCGACCCACGCGGCGATCGCGACCAGCACCGTCCCGGCGATCAGGATCATCGCCACGGTCAGCGACACGGGCCGGTGACCGTCGAGCCGGCTCGCGCCGTAGATGCCCCAGCCGGTCCACTCGACGCCGCCGCGCAGCAGCAGCGTCTGACCGGACTCGGCGACGCCCGTGTTGTCCTCACTGGCCCACGGCATGCTCATGGCGAGCACCGCGGCGAGGGCCCCGACGAGGGCGACGACACGGGCTCCCATGCCTGCCGACGAGAACCCGGTGCGCTGTGGTGCGGTCATGGTCGTAGACCGTAGTGGATGCACCGCCCCGAGTCAGCGCCCGCGCCTGCCGCCGAGCTGACGGTAGCCGGGATGTACACCCGGGGTGAGCCCCCGCGACCGACTGCTGACTGCACCCTGGCTCCGCGGCGATCACGCGCAACAGCTCGACCTCCGGCGGACCGGTCGTGTCCACGTCGGTGGTGTGCGAACAACGCCGTCCCCACACCACGCCCCGAATTCGTCATGTGGTCGAACCCGTCAGGCCGAAGATCACCGCCCGAACCGTGGTACTCCCCGGTCTAGCCATCGACACCAACCTATTTTCCATGATCCGGAAGACTTCATGTCGTCATAGCGGCACAAACTCTTCCGGATCATCAGGAACCCCGCCGAGGCGGACGTGACCGGCGGGCCGGTGCCGCCGGTGGCGCGCAGCCGGCGGCAGCGACCGAGACGGCCGAGACGGCGGGTGAATGCGGTCAGTGCGACTCGCGGCTCACCCGGGGGCCGGACGAGCCGAGCAGGAAGGAGCAGTCCGCGCCGGTGTCAGCGCCCAGCACCGTGTCGACGTACAGGCGTTCCCAGCCGCGGGCGGGGCGGGCCAGACCGGCGAGCAGCGCGGGCGACGGCGGGCGGGCGTCCAGCTCGGCCTGGGGCACGTCGACGGTGAGCGTGCGGCCCGCGACGTCCAGGACGATCATATCGCCGGTGCGGACGCGGGCGAGGGGGCCGCCCGCGGCGGCTTCGGGGGCGACGTGCAGCACGACGGTGCCGTACGCCGTGCCGCTCATCCGGCCGTCGCAGATGCGGACCATGTCCCGGACGCCGGCGCGCAGCAGCTTCTCCGGCAGGGGCATGTTCGAGACCTCGGGCATGCCCGGGTAGCCCTTCGGGCCGCAGCCGCGCAGGACGAGGACCGTGGACTCCGAGACGTCGAGCGAAGGGTCGTCGATGCGGGCGTGGAAGTCCTCGATCGAGTCGAAGACGAGCGCCGGGCCGCGGTGCTGCAGCAGGGCGGGCGAGGCGGCGGCGGGCTTGATGATGGCGCCCAGCGGGGCGAGGTTGCCGCGCAGCACGGCGATGCCCGCGTTGGGCAGCAGCGGCGCGGCACGGGGGCGGATGACCGACTCGTCGAAGACGGCGGCGTCGGCCAGCGAGTCGACCAGCGGCGCCCCCGTCACGGTCACGGCCGCCGGGGACAGCAGGTCCAGCACCGAGCGGAGCACCGCCGCGAGGCCGCCCGCGCGGTACAGGTCCTCCATCAGGAAGCGCCCCGCCGGCTGCAGGTCGACGAGCAGCGGCACATCGGCGCCGATGCGGTCGAAGTCGTCGAGGCTCAGCGGTACACCCAGACGGCCGGCGATCGCGAGCAGGTGCACGACGGCGTTGGTCGAGCCGCCGGTCGCGGCGAGGGTGACGATCGCGTTGTGGAAGGACCCGGCGGTCATCACGGCACTGGGCCGGCGGCCGGCGTGCACGAGCTCGACGGCGAGGCGCCCCGACGCGTGGGAGCGGACGAGGAGCCGGCTGTCGGCGGCGGGGATGCCGGCGGTGCCGGGCAGGGTCATCCCGAGCGCCTCGGCGAGCAGCCCCATCGTCGACGCGGTGCCCATCGTGTTGCAGTGCCCGCGGCTGCGGATCATCGAGGACTCCGAGTCCAGGAACCCCTGAGCGGACAGGGTCCCCGCGCGTACCTCCTCCGACAGCCGCCAAACGTCGGTGCCGCAACCCAGGGGTGTGCCCCGGAAGGTGCCGGTGAGCATCGGGCCGCCGGGGACGACCACGGCGGGCAGGTCGACGGAGGCGGCGGCCATGAGCAGCGCGGGGATCGTCTTGTCGCAGCCGCCGAGGAGGACGACGCCGTCGATCGGGTTGGCGCGCAGCATCTCCTCGATCGCCATCGCGGCCATGTTGCGCCACAGCATGGCGGTCGGGCGGACCTGTGTCTCGCCGAGGGACACGACCGGCAGGTTGTGCGGGACGCCGCCGGCCTCCCAGACGCCGCGGGCGACGTGGTCGGCGACCTCGTCGAGATGGCGGTTGCACGGGGTGAGGTCGGAGGCGGTGTTGGCGATCGCGATCTGGGGGCGGCTGCCGTCCAGGGCGTCGCCGGGCAGGCCGCGCCGCATCCACGCGCGGTGGATGTAGGCGTTGCGGTCGTCGCCCGCGTACCACTGTGCACTGCGCAGTTCTGCCATGGCACCTGCTTCCCGGAAGATGGAGCCCGTGCGCGCATTCGTCATCATCGGCCCCCACAGCTCCGAGGTCCAGGACGTCCCCGAGCCGGTCGCCGGCGCCGGGCAGGTCGTCGTCGACGTGGAGCGGGCCGGCGTGTGCGGCACCGACGTCGAGTTCTTCACCGGTGAGATGTCCTACCTGCACGACGGCCAGGCCCGATATCCGATCCGCATCGGGCACGAGTGGTGTGGCGTGGTCCGCGACGCCGGGCCCGGCGTCGACGGGCGCTGGGTCGGCAGGCGCGTCACGGGTGACACCATGCTCGGTTGCGGCGGCTGCGGCAGATGTACGGGTGGCCGCCAGCACCTCTGCGCGGACAGGCATGAGATCGGGATCCGCAACGGATGGCCCGGTGCCCTCGCCGAGCGGCTCCTGGTGCCGGCCCGGGCCCTGCAGGCGCTGCCCGACGAGGTGGGGCCGGCGCTCGGCGCCCTCGTCGAGCCCGGCGGCAACGCGCTGCGTGCCGTCCGCGGCGCCGCCCTCTCCCCCGGCGACCGGCTGCTCGTCATCGGGCCCGGCACCATCGGGCTGCTCGTCGCGCAGATCGCCGCCGCGCGGGGCGCCGAGGTGCACCTGCTGGGCGTGACGGACGCGTCGGTCGGCTTCGCCCGTGGCCTCGGCTGCGGCGCCGTGTGGACTCCCGCGACGCTGCCGGCGTTGCGGTGGGACGCGGTCGTCGACGCCTCCAACGCGGCGACGTCGCCGGCCGCCGCGCTCGACCTGGTGGAGCCCGGCGGCCGGGTCGTCTACATCGGACTGTCGGGGACGCCGAGCCTGCTCGACTCGCGGACCCTCGCGCTGAAGGACGTGACCGCCGTCGGGGTGCTCAGCGCGTCCGGCGGCCTGGCGGGCACCGTGGAGCTCTACGCCTCCGGCGCCGTCGACCCGCGCCCCCTGGTGGCGGCGACGATCGGGCTGTCGGAGGCGGCGTCCGCGCTGTCAGGCTCCCGCCCGGCCGCGTGGGGCGCCGCCCCGAAGGTCCACATCGACCCGTCGCTGGATTAGCTGTGGCGCAGCCACAGGTCGAGCGCCTCCTTGCACAGCGCCTCCATGCAGAACCCGGCGTCGCCCGCGGAGACGTTCCACCAGATGCCGCACAGGGGCCGCTCGTCGCTGCCGGTCAGCGCGTACTCGACGTATTCGCCGGACGCGCCGGAGCCGCAGGTCTTCGGGCCCGGCGGGGTCTGGCCGGGCGCCGGGGTCACCGAGGACACGCTGGGCCTCGCACGGTCCGTCCGCGAGCTGTCGCGGTCCGCATGCGTCTTGAACCGCACGAAGTGCAGGCCGACGGCGCCGTACCGGCACAGCACGTGCTTCGCCTGGTCCTCGCCGAGCGTCGGGCCGCCCTTCTCCGCGTCGGTGACGCAGCCGGCCGGTCCCCTTGCGGCTGTTCGTCATGGCTGGCCCGCAACGCCAGGGCGGGACACGTCTCGGCCACCGCCGGTTCGGTCAGGTCTGGTGGACGACGGCGTGGCCGGTGCCGACGTTGACGGTGATGGTGCGCGGGGAGGACGGGTCGCGGGTGACGCCGACGTCGGACAGGCCGCGGTCGCTGCGGATCGCGTACGAGGCGTCGCCCGGCACGCGGACGTCGACCTCGCCGGTGTCGACGTCGGCGACGAGATCGGTGGGGGACGTGGTGTGGCGCAGCTCGACGCGGCCGGTGTCGACGACCACGCGGTACGAGGCGCCGCGCAGGCCCGAGCCGGTGACGTCGCCGGTGTCGACGGAGACGGTCGTGTCGCCGGACAGGTCGCGCAGGGTCAGCTTGCCGGTGTCGACGGTGATCTCGGTGCGGGTCGCGGCCGGCACGGTCACCGTGAGTGTCACGTCGCAGTGCCGGCAGCCGGTGGACGTCAGCTCCAGCCGGCCCGCCTCCGTGCGGTGCGACGTGACCGGCTCGGTGCCGCCGCTCGGCCAGCGGTGCCGCTCCACGACCGTGACGGGCCCTTCGCCGGACTTGACGGTCACGTTCATCGTGTCGCCGGTGACGACGAGACCCGTCACCGGCTCCTCGACGGTGTACTGCCGCGACGCGGTCTCCCGCGGGCCGAACCCGCAACCGGCGACGGACACCAGCAGCAGCACCGCGATGACGGTGGGAACAGCACGCATCGTCGTCCTCCCGAGCGGACGGCCACGGACGGCCGAGGTCCTCAGCCTCCCCCGGATCTGCGGGCGGCACATGCGGGTTCCTCACTGAGCCTGCACTGAATCCGGCCCCCTAAGGGTTCAGGTTCAGCAGCGCCCGGTAGTACGGCACGAACAGGCCCGCGCCCTTGGCCTCGGCGGTCTCCGGCGTTCGAGTCCCTGGCGTCCCACGGTGATGCTCGCGGCGTTGTGCGGGCTGCTCCCGGAGACCGCACCGACGCCGTTGTCGGTGCGGCCGGACCTCGGGCCCCTGGTCGGGCTCGCCGGTGGCGTTCTTCGCGGTGTTCCCTGAGGCGGGCGGCCGCTCCGCGGAGGCGATCGTCAGCCGCGCTTCGTGACGGCCTTGCGGTAGTCGGAGTTGAGGCGGCCGATGAGGGTGAGGGGAATGCCCTTCGGGCAGACGGTGGTGCATTCGCCGGTGTTCGTGCAGCCGCCGAAGCCTGCGTCGTCGTGGGCCTGCAGCATGCCGACGACGCGGGTGTCGCGCTCCGGCTGGCCCTGCGGGAGGAGGCCGAGGTGGCCGACCTTCGCGGCGGTGAAGAGCATCGCGGAGCCGTTGGGGCAGGCGGCGACGCAGGCGCCGCAGCCGATGCAGGTCGCGGCCTCGAAGGCGGCGTCGGCGTCGGCCTTCGGCACCGGGGTGGCGTGGGCGTCGGGGGCGGCGCCGGTGGGGGCGCTGATGTAGCCGCCGGCCTGGATGATGCCGTCGAACGCGCCGCGGTCGACGACGAGGTCCTTCACGACGGGGAACGCGGCGGCGCGCCACGGCTCGACGTCGATGGTCTCGCCGTCCTTGAAGTGCCGCATGTGCAGCTGGCACGTGGTGGTGGCGCGGGACGGGCCGTGCGCCACGCCGTTGATCATCATGCCGCACATCCCGCAGATGCCTTCGCGGCAGTCGTGGTCGAACGCGATCGGCTCGTCGCCTTCGAGGATCAGCCGCTCGTTCAGTACATCCAACATCTCCAGAAAGGAGGCGTCGGGCGAAATGTCGGAGACGTCATACGTGACCATGCGACCGCGGGAGGAAGGGCCGGTCTGGCGCCAGACGCGCAGCTTGAGGTTCATTACTTGTAGCTCCGCTGGCTCGGGTGGACGTATTCGAAGTCGAGGGCTTCCTTGCGCAGCACTGGCGCCTCGCCGGTGCCGGTGAACTGCCACGCGGCGACGTAGGAGAACTCGTCGTCGTGGCGCAGGGCCTCGCCGTCGGGGGTCTGGCTCTCGGCGCGGAAGTGCCCACCGCACGACTCGGCGCGGTGCAGCGCGTCGACGCACATGAGCTCGGCGAGCTCGAAGAAGTCGGCGACGCGGCCGGCGCGCTCCAGGTTCTGGTTCAGGGTCTCGCCGGTGCCGGGCACCTTCACCCGGGTCCAGAACTCCTCGCGCAGCGACCGGATGAGGCTGATCGCCTTGGTGAGGCCCTCTTCGGTGCGCTCCATGCCGCAGTACTCCCACATGATGTGGCCGAGCTCGCGGTGGAACGAGTCGACGGTGCGGTCCCCGTCGACGGCGAGCAGCTGTCCCAGCCGGGCGTCCACAGTGGACTTCGCGGCCACGACCTCCGGGTGGTCCTCGGAGAGCGCGGGGAACGGGCCGGCCGCCAGATAGTCGTTGATGGTGTTCGGCAGCACGAAGTAGCCGTCGGCGAGGCCCTGCATGAGCGCGGACGCGCCGAGCCGGTTGGCGCCGTGGTCGGAGAAGTTGGCCTCCCCCACCACGAACAGGCCGGGGATCGTCGACTGCAGGTCGTAGTCGACCCACAGCCCGCCCATCGTGTAGTGCACGGCCGGATAGATGCGCATCGGGGTGGTGTACGGGTCGTCGCCGGTGATCCGCTCGTACATCTCGAACAGGTTGCCGTACTTGGCTTCCACGGCGTCGCGGCCGAGGCGGGCGATGGCGTCGGCGAAGTCGAGATAGACGCCGAGCCCGCCGGGGCCCACACCGCGGCCCTCGTCGCAGACGTTCTTCGCGGCGCGGGAGGCGATGTCGCGCGGGACGAGATTGCCGAAGGACGGGTAGATGCGCTCCAGGTAGTAGTCGCGCTCGTCCTCCGGGACGTCGGAGGCGACCCGGTCGTCGCCGGCGCGGACCGGCACCCAGACGCGGCCGTCGTTGCGCAGCGACTCGCTCATCAGCGTGAGCTTGCTCTGGTGCGTGCCGGACTCGGGGATGCACGTCGGGTGGATCTGCGTGTAGCAGGGGTTGGCGAACAGGGCGCCCTTGCGGTGCGCCCGCCACGACGCGGTGACGTTGCAGCCCTTCGCGTTGGTGGACAGGAAGAACACGTTGCCGTAGCCGCCGGACGCGAGGACGACCGCGTCGGCGAACTCGGTGCTCACCTGACCGCTGACGAGGTCGCGGACCACGATGCCGCGGGCCTTGCCGTCCACGACGATGAGCTCGAGCATCTCGTGCCGGGTGTGCATCTCGACGTTGCCGAGCGCGATCTGCCGTTCCAGGGCCTGGTAGGCGCCGAGCAGCAGCTGCTGGCCCGTCTGGCCGCGGGCGTAGAAGGTGCGCGACACCTGGGTGCCGCCGAAGGAGCGGTTGTCCAGCAGGCCGCCGTACTCGCGGGCGAACGGCACGCCCTGGGCGACGCACTGGTCGATGATGTTCACCGAGACCTGCGCCAGTCTGTACACATTGGACTCCCGCGCGCGGAAGTCGCCGCCCTTCACCGTGTCGTAGAAGAGCCGGTAGACCGAGTCGCCGTCGTTGCGGTAGTTCTTCGCGGCGTTGATGCCGCCCTGCGCGGCGATCGAGTGGGCGCGGCGCGGACTGTCCTGGTAGCAGTAGGAGCGCACCTTGTAGCCCGCCTCGGCGAGCGTCGCGGCCGCGGAGCCGCCGGCGAGGCCGGTGCCGACGACGATGACGGTCAGCTTGCGGCGGTTGGCCGGGTTGACCAGCTTGGCGCCGAACTGGCGGCGCTCCCAGCGGGTCTCGATCGGCCCGTCGGGCGCGGCCGTGTCGGCGATCGGGTCACCGAGCGTCCAGTAGTTCACTTGATGGCTCCGATCGTGACGGCGAACGGCACCGACAGGTAGCCGACGACGAGGACCAGGGACAGCACCAGGGCGATCGCGCGGGCCCGGCGCTCACCGCGTGGCGTCTGCTGGCCGAGGGTGCGCAGCGCGCTGAAGATGCCGTGCCGCAGGTGGAAGCCGACGGCGACGATCGCGAGGGCGTAGAAGAGCGTCACGTACCACCGCGCCGGCGCGAAGTCCGCGACGACGTTGGCGTAGGGGTGCTGGGCGTCGCCGACCGGGTTCACGGTGCCCGTGGTCAGGTCGAGGATGTGGAACACGACGAACAGCAGGATGATGACGCCGCCCCAGCGCATCGTGCGGGCCGCGTAGCTGCCCTGCACCTTCGGCCGGTGCGCGTAGCGGACCGGCCGGGCGAGCCTGGCCCGGCGGGCGAGGATCACGGCCGCCGCGATGTGGCCCACGACGGCGACGGTGAGCCCGCCGCGCTGGATCCAGAGATACCAGGTGTGCGGCAGCAGCGGTGTGCCGATGTCGCGCAGCCAGTGCGCGTAGTGGTCGAACGCCTCGGCGCCGACGAAGATCTTCAGGTTGCCGGCCATGTGCGCGAACAGGAACAGCACGAGCAGCAGGCCGGTGCCGGCCATGAGCAGCTTGAGGCCGACCGATGACCTGCGCTTCTTGGGCCTCGCCGGCGACTGGACCGGCTTGACCGCTGTATCTACCGCCACGGAATCGACGGTAAGGACCGCCGTTTTCATTCGTCCAATGCATCATGTACGCAGTGACGATAGCCGTACGCTATGAAGGTGCAGCTCCAACAGCTTCGATACTTCGTATCAGTGGCGGAATCGGGACATTTCACGCGTTCCGCCGAGGCGCTCGGGGTGAGCCAACCGACACTGAGTAAACAAATTCACACCCTGGAGAGCACGCTCGGCGCACCCCTGTTCGACCGGTCCCGGGGCGGCGTCATGCTCACCACGGCCGGCGAGACGCTCCTGCCCCTCGCGCGGCGGATGGTCGCCGACGCGGACACCGCCCGCGAAGCCGTGCAGGAGGTCGTCGGGCTGCGCCGCGGCCGGGTCCGGCTCGGCGCCACGCCCAGCCTGTGCACGTCGCTGGTCCCCGCGGTGCTGCGCCGCTTCCACGCCGCCCACCCCGACATCGCCCTGCACGTCGACGAGGGCGGCTCGCAGGACCTCGTCGCCGGGCTCGTCGCGCACCAGCTCGACCTGGCGCTCATCGTCGCGTCCGCGCACGGCACCGACCCGGCGCTCGACGTGGTGCCGATCCTCCGCGAGGACCTGGTCGTCGCGTCCGTCCACCCGCTGCCCGATTCGCTGACCCTCACGGATCTGCGGGACACCCCGATGGTGATGTTCCGCATCGGGTACGACCTGCGCGACGTCACCATCGAGGCCTGCCGGCGGGCCGGGTTCACGCCGCACTACTCCGTCGAGGGCGGGGAGCTCGACGCGGTGCTGGCGTTCGTCGAGGCCGGTCTCGGGGTCGCCCTCGTGCCCAGCATGGCACTGGTCAACCGGCCGCTGCTGCGCGCCACCGCCCTGGCCGCGCCCGGCGTGCACCGCACCATCGCGCTGGCCAACCCGCGCGGCGCGGTGCTGTCCCACGCGGCGCGGGCACTGCGCGCGATGCTGCTGGAACAGAGCGTGCAGACGCCCGGGGTGCGGCGCGTGGAAGCGCTAGAGTCCCCGGCATCCGAGGTCAGGGGGAGGCCGGGGTGAACGATTTCTTCGTCGATCCGAGCGGGTTGCGGGCGCTCAGCGGGATGCTCGCGGGGGCGGGCGGCGACGCCCGCGACACATTGGACTACACGCGGCGGCACTGCACGCTCAGCTGGGACCGGCGCGGCCTGCTGATGCTCGTCGCCGATCCGCACGGCAAGGCGTTCGGGCGGGTCACCGGCGCGCTGGGCCGGCTGCGGGACCTGAGCGACGGCGCCGCCGCGCAGGTCGGCCGGGCCGCCGGCGGCTACTCGTCGGCCGACCACGCGGCGGCCGCCGCGATGGACGCCACCTTTCCGGGCGCCGCCGATCCGCGCGGGCTGCACGGGACGCTGCACCAGTCACGGCCCGATCTGCTGCCGTCGCGCACTCCGTTCGCCCATGCGGGTGTCGTCCTGACGCCGCCCGCCTACGAGTCGCAGACCGACGTGTTCACGCTCAACCCGCTCACCGACCTGCTGAGCCCGGCGGCCTGGATCCGGCAGGTCGCGGTGTGGCTCTTCGGCGCCGACCCGTTCGAGCCATGGCTGACGGCCTACAGCGGCGACTGGCGCGCCTACGAACACTGCATGCACGCGTGGCCGCACATCGGCGCCGCCGCGCTCGCGACCGGCGGCGACCTGATCACCGGCGCCGCCGACGTCACGGCTGTCTGGCGCGGCCGGGCCGCCGAGGCGGAGCAGGAGTTCCAGCTGCTGCTCGGCGGTGCCGCGACCGCGCTCGGCCCGGCCTGCGACGAATACGCGCGGCTCTACCCGATGGCCGTCGACGCGTGCCGGCAGCTGTATGCGGCGACCGGCAACCTCGTCGGGCAGCTCATCGACGCGCTCATCATCGTCAACGTCGCCGGCATCGTCGGCACCGCCACGATCGAGACCGGCGTCGGCGCCCTCACCGGCTATGCGGCCGCCGCGTATTACACGTGGCAGGCGTACAGGCTCTATCAGGAGATCTCCCGGCTGTATGGGGTGGCCGAGACCACCATCCGGCTGCTCGCCGCGCAGATCGAGGCGGTGCGGGCGGGCGCCGAGGCGACCCGGCTGCCGTCGGTCGAGCCGTATCACCACCCGGCGGTCCCCCGATGACCGGCGACCCGATGGCCGGCGATCCGATGGTCGCGGCGGTGCTGCGGCGCCTGCGGGAGCTGCGGCCCGCCGACGACCCGCTGCACGCGTTCGCCGCGGCCGTCCTGTCGGGCGAGGCGACCCTGCGCGCCGCCGCCGGCCACCCGGCCTTCGAGGCCGCCCTCACCGCCGCCGCGCAGGACGTGGAGCACGCCCCGGGCGAGCCGCCCGGTCGCGCTGTCCGTCAGTAACCGGCATCCCCTAGGGGTCGCATTCAGGGATCGGCCCTGACTGCAATTCTTGACGCCCCGGGCATGATGACGTCGCGGGGTTGAATATATCCGCGAATGCCATTCACGTATTGCCGTGCACATTCTGCTCAGGAATTGAGGAGTCATGGTGCGTGTCGCATTCCTCCTGGACAAACTCCGGCTGACCGCGCACCGGCTGGATCGATTCCGGCGCAGGTGGGTGATCGCCGCCGCCGCCGCGGCCGTGATCCTCGCGAGTCTGCTCGTGTACACGGTGGCGCACGGGAAAACGGAAGAGGCCGGCATCGTCGGCCTGCCCGGCGGCGGGCGGCTGATCATCCCGCCGGGCGCGATGGCGGCGGACGCCAAGGTCACCGCCAGGGTCTCCGCCGCCCAGCCGGACGGGCAGCACACCGGCATGCGGCTGCTCGGCCAGGCCGTGGAGCTGATCTCCGACCCGCCGGACGCGATCCACGGCGTGCTGACCCTGGAGCTGCCGGTCGACGTCTCCGTCGTGCCGGCGGGCGTCGACCCGGCCGTCTGGTTCGGTGTGTCCACCTACGACGAGGCCACCCGGTCATGGGTGCCGCAGACCGCGACCTACGACGAGACGCGGCACATGATCGTCGCGCTGATCAGGCACTTCTCCTGGTGGAACCCGTTCAGCTGGGACTTCGGCGGCTTCGGCGACAGGCTCGCCCAGCGCTTCGGCGAGGCCCTCGGCAAACGCGCCCCCGCACCAAAGTGCCACGGCAACCGGCCGGAGTGGGTGGGCTCCCTCGACGGTGTCTCCGCCGGTGACAACGCCGCCGTCCGTGCCTGCGCCCAGTCCGACGGTGACGCCCTGGACATCGAGCTGGTCAACAACCGCCCCTACGGTCAGGTGGTGCGCTTCGGCGACGCCGTCACCAGAGCGGGCCGCGAGGACATCCCGAGCACCGTCGGCACCGTCCTGGCCGCCCTCGTCGACGCCACCATGGACGACGACGAGATCTATCTGCCGCCGCTGACCCGCGCGTCCGTCACCATCCGGCACATGGATCCGAAGGCGGCGGCGGTCTATCACATCGGCCCTTCGGTGCTCACCGTCGGCGCGGATCTCGCCTTCTATCTGCTGGAGCCGCTCGATATCATCGCCGATATCGCGGGCGCGGTCCGAAAGGCACCCGACCTGTTCCGGCGCTGCGTCGTCCCCGACGGCGGGCAACGGCTCACCAACCGCTCGACCGGCACATTGTGGGAGCCGGCCAAAGCGGTGTTCACGTGCATTTCGGCCGTGCTCCGCGAAAGCAAGCCGTCCGACGTGCCGCAGAAGAAGCTGGACCGGCTCGCGGCGGCCGGTGAGCTGCTCAAGCGCGCCGGGCCGGTGCTCAACGGCATCCAGCTGGCCAACGACGTCCTGTGGCACATCGGTGACCTGGTCGCCGACTGGTTCGCCAACGCCGTGCCCGCCCGCGGCAACGGCTTCGAGGTGCACGCCAGGGAAACGACCCAGGACACGCCGCCACCCCCGCAGCCGGAGCAGAAGAAGTCCTGGACACGCTGTTTCAACCCGTTCAACTGGGGCGACTGCTTCTTCTAGGCCCCCCGATGAGCGCGGCTCAGGCGGGGTCGGCGAGCACGCGGTTGCGGCCGCTGCGCTTGGCGGCGTAGAGGTTGCGGTCGGCCTGGCTGAGCAGGGCCGCGGCGGTGGTGCGGCCGTCGGCGGTGCTGGACACGCCGATGCTCACCGTCACCGGCAGGTCGCCGGTGAGCTCGGACCACGGGTGGTGCTGGACCGCCACCCGGATCCGTTCGCAGCGGGCGACGGCCTCCTCCGCGCCCGCACCCGGCAGCACGACCACGAACTCCTCACCGCCGAGCCGGGCCACCGTGGCGGGCTCGTCGACCGACTCGGCCATGACCGTCGCGACCCGCCGCAGGACCAGGTCCCCGACCTCGTGCGACAGGGTGTCGTTGATCCGTTTGAAGAAGTCGATGTCGACCAGCGCCGCGGACACGGCCGTGCCGCGCTGCTCGGCACGGCTGAGCAGGGCGGGCAGCTGCGCGTCGACGAACCGCCGGTTGTACAGGCCGGTCAGCGCGTCGCGCAGCGCCATCTCGCGGAACCGGACCGTCTCGCGCTGCCCCTCCCGGCTCTCGAACACCAGCTGCGCCAGGCGGGCCTGCTCCTCCCGCTCGGCGGAGCGCAGCGCCTGCGACTCCTCGTCGAAGCGGCACTGCTCCTCGTACGCCTCCTGGAAGCGACCCCTGCAGGCGTGCAGGCGGGCGAGCTCGCGGCGGGCCCTCGCCCCGACGTCGACCATGCCGCGCTGCCCGCTCAGCGCCAGGCACCGCTCGACGGTGGACTGGGCGCGGTCCAGGGCGCCGCCGAGCCGCTGCGCCTCGGCGAGGGTCAGCAGCACCTCGGGCAGCATGTTGCCCTCCGCGTCGCGACGGGTCGAGGCCGGGTCCACGAGCGGCAGCAACGTGCGCTCCGCCTCGGCGAACCGGCCCTGCAGCAGCTCCACCCGGGCGATCGTGTCCAGGTCGGGCGGGCGCAGCTCGACGCCGGTCCGCTCGACCAGCCGGCGCATCCGCTCGACGAGCTCACCGGCCGCGTCCGCGTCGCCGGCCTGGTACGCGGCGTACGCCATGTTGTTCAGCACCGAACGGCTCAGCTCGTGGTCACCGGCGGCAGCGGCGATGTCGAGGGCCTCCGCGTGGTACGGCGCCGCGTCCGCCCGTGACACCACGTCGACCGACAGGGCCAGGATGACCAGGTGCGCGCCGCGGATCAGCGGCGGCACGTGATCCGGCAGGTGGTCCACCGACATCAGCGCGTGCCGCCGCGCCTGCGCGTTGTCACCGAGGCACGTGTGCAGGATCGACAGCAGGAAATGGGTGCGGGCCAGCACGTACTGGTCGTTCTCCAGCACCGCCCACCGGTGCACCTCGTGCAGCAGCGGCGCCGACGCCGCGAGCTCCCCGCCGCGGGCGAGCGCGTCGGCGATCACGAGCCGCGCCCGGGCGGCCAGGTCGTCCCGGCCGAGCTCCACGGCGGCGCGTTCGGCGGCCTCGGCCCGCTCCCGGTCGGCGGTGCGCCGGTCGACCTCCATGCCGAGCACCATCGCCGCGACCCTGTCGGCGCTGATCACTGCTGTGCCAGTCATGACCCGCACCATCGGCACGTCACGCGGGAACCTGAGCGCAACGCCGGGACCGGGTGCGGCGCCACGCCAGGACCTGAGCGCGATGCCGCGACCCGTGCACCTAGGATCGTGCCGACGTCGGCGGCAGCGGGAGGGGATCCCATGGAGATCTGGCAAGCGGTCGTGCTCGGCGTCGTGGAGGGCGTGACCGAGTTCCTGCCGGTCTCCTCCACCGGTCACCTGACCATCACCGAGAAGCTCATGGGCATCCCGATCGACGACAAGGGCGTCACCGCGTTCACCGCCGTGATCCAGGTCGGCGCGATCATCGCCGCGATCATCTACTTCCGCACCGACATCGTGCGGTTCATCACCGGGTTCGTGAAGGGGCTGCGCAGCGCCGAGGCGCGCAAGGAGACCGGCTGGAAGATGGCGATCAACGTGATCATCGGGTCGCTGCCGATCGCCGTCGTCGGGCTGCTGTTCAAGGACATCATCGAGGGCGAGCTGCGCAGCCTCTGGTTCGTCGCCGGGGCGCTCGTCGTGTGGAGCCTCGTCATGGTCATCGCCGAGCACCTCGCCACGCAGAAGGTCGGCGAGGCGGACCTGACCTGGAAGGACGCGCTGATCATCGGCATGGCGCAGTGCATCGCGCTGATCCCCGGCGTGTCCCGGTCCGGGGCGACGATCAGCGTCGGGCTGCTGCGGCACCTCGACCGGGTGACCGCGACCCGCATGTCGTTCTTCCTCGGCATCCCCGCCCTCGCCGCCGCCGGCATCCTCGAAGGTGTGCAGCGCGCCGGCGAGGTCAGCGCGACCGTCGGCTGGGGCGCCGCCGCGGTCGGCACCGTGGTCAGCTTCGTCGTGGCCTACGCGTCGATCGCCTGGCTGCTGAAGTTCGTCGCCAGCAACTCGATCGCCACGTTCGTCTACTACCGCGCCGCGGTCGGCGGCATCATCGTCGCCCTGCTGTGGGGCGGCGTCATCAGCGCCACCTGAAACTCCGGCGACGCCGCCCGCCGGACCTCGCCATACTGCTGCGATGCGGCACCTGGCGTACCCGAAGATCCCCACGGCGAGGCAGCTGTCACGCCCTTCCGCCGGCTCCCGGGCCGTCGGCGGGCCGTGGATCGCCACCGAGAAGATCCACGGCGCGCAGCTCGTCGTCGCCGCCGACGGGGCCGTGACCCGCGTCGGCAAGCGGAAGGCGTGGCTCGGCGGCGATGAGCCGTTCTTCGGCTGGCAACTGCTGCGCCCCGCGTTCGAGCAGGCCGCCCGCCTTGCCCTTGCCGACGGCGCCGCCACGGTACGGCTGTACGGCGAACTCCACGGCGGCCACTACCCGCATCCGGGGGTGCCGCCGGTGCCGGGCGCGTCGGCGGTGCAGACCGGCGTCTGGTACTCCCCCGGCGTCCGGTTCGCCCTGTTCGACGTCCTCGATCACCAGCGTCCCGACGACCCGGGCGTGTACCGGACCTACGCCGCGGTCGCGAAGGTCGCCGAGGCCGCCGGGCTGGACGTGGTGCCGCTGCTCGCCCGCGGCACCCGCGCGTCCCTGGACGCCGTGCCGGTCCGGTTCCGGACCCTGGTGCCGAGCGGCCTTCCCCCGATCGACGGCAACCTCGCCGAGGGGGTCGTGCTGCGACCCGACGCGGCGCTCGCCCCGCAGGAACGCACCGTGGTCAAGGCGAAGATCGAAGAGTTCGACGAGCAGCGCTTCGACGAGAGCCTGCCGTGGGACCCGTACACGCGGATCCCCGTCGACGACCTCGCGCGGATCGCCGCCGGTCTCGTCAACCCGCCGCGGGTCGCCGGCGCCCGGTCCAAAGTGGGTGCGGGGCCGCTCCTGGACGAGATCGTCCTGGACGTCATGGTCGACCTGTCCGAGGCGCACCCGGCGGCGGTCGCGGCGCTCGACGACGGGCAGCAGGCGGCGATCGAGGATGTCGTCCGCCGGGCGGCTATCGTCGCCGTATGCCGTTCGACGTAGCACGCGCCCGGCGGGCCTACCCGGCGCTCGCCGAGGGGTTCGCCCACTTCGACGGTGCCGCCGGCACCCTGGTCGCCGCGCCGGTCGCGCAGGCGGTCGCCGGGGTCCTCGGCGGCGCCGTGAGCAACCGGACCACCGCGTTCGAGCCGGGGCGGCGCGCCCTGCGGATCGTCGACGCGGCCCGCGCCGCCGTCGGTGACCTCGTCGGCGCCGACCCGGCCGGCGTCGTGTTCGGGCCGAGCGCCACCGCGCTCACCTACACCGTGGCCCGCGGGCTCGCCGGGACGTGGGAGCCCGGCGACAACATCGTCGTGACCCGGCTCGACCACGACGCCAATGTACGACCATGGGTGCAGCTGGCCGAGGCCACCGGCGTCGAGGTGCGCCGGGCGGCGTTCGACCCGGCGACCGGCGCGCTGCCCGTCGACGCGTTCACGCAGCTCGTCGACGCCCGGACCAGGGTCGTGGCGGTGACCGCGGCCAGCAACGCCATCGGCACCCGCCCGGACGTCGCCGCGATCGCCGCCGTCGCGCACGCGGTCGACGCCGTCGTCTACGTCGACGGGGTGCACGCGACCGCGCACCTGCCGGTCGACGTTGCCGCGCTCGGCGCCGACTACTACGTGACCAGCGCCTACAAGTGGTCCGGCCCGCACCTCGCGGCGTGCGTGGCGGCGCCCTCGCGGTGGGAGTCGACGCCGATGCTGAAGCTGCTGCCGTCGTCGGACGCGGTGCCGGAGCGGTTCGAGCTGGGCACGCCGAGCTTCGAGCTGCTCGCGGGGCTCGAGGCGGCGGTCGGGTTCCTCGCGACGCTCGGCGACGACACCACCGGCTCGCGCCGCGACCAGGTCCTCCGCTCGATGGCGGCGGTCCACTCGTACGAGATGCGCCTGTTCGAACAGCTCCTGGACGGCCTGCGGTCGACGCCGTCGGTGGACGTCCTGCCCGCGCCGGCCGGCGGCTGCCCGACGGTGTCGTTCCGGGTCCGGGGGCAGGACCCGGCGGCGACCGCCGCCCGCCTCGGCGACCGGGGTGTCTGCGTCTTCTCCGGCGACTACTACGCCGCCGAGTACTTCACGGCGATGGGCCTGCGGGACACCGGCGGCGCGGTGCGGGCCGGCATCTCCCTCTACACGACGAGCGACGACGTGGACCGGCTCATCGCCGCCCTCTAGAAACGGGCGGAGCCGGTCACCGTGGTGGTGACCGGCCTCACGCCAGGGGTTGCTTGTCGTGCTAGTTCGAGGCGACGCCGAGTTCGGCGGCGCCGCCGGTGCCGGCGGTGTCGCCGCCGCCGTTGATCTGGGTGATGGACTCGAACGCGGTTTCGAGGCGGGCCTGGAGGGCGTCGAGCTGGGAGTACTCGGCGGTGTGCGAGGACTCGCTGCCTTCGGCGGCGAACACGTGGTCGGTCTCGACCGAGCTGTGGTCGTAGGAGGTGAAGTCGGACTCCTCGTAGTGCGCGCCGTTGGGGTTGGTGTACTCGACGTGGTGGCCCTGGTCGAACGACGTCTGCTCAGCGGCGGCGTGGTCCTGCTCGTAGACGTTGAACTGGTTGTTGTAGTCGGCCTCGCTGGCGTTGACCTGGTGCAGCTGGTCGAGGGATTCCTGCTCGTGGCCGGCCTCGTAGTTGCCGTAGGAGGTGTCGTCGCCGTTGTAGCCCGCGTCACCGGTCTCGTAGTCGCTCATGTCTATCTCCCCTGGAGTGGTGTTGTTGTCTCGCTGTTGAGATAGACGTTAGGACCGCGGGGAACGGTTCAAATCCCGGAAACGTGCCACCGCGTTGTGCATGCGGATGGCGCTGAACCGCAGGGTGCTGGCCGTGACAGCGGCCCAGAACCGCCACAGCTCCGGCAGCACCCGCAGCTGGATCCCGGCCTCCGCGTGCAGGGCGAGAAGGTCACCGACCGGCTCGGCCGGCCCGATCGGGACCACGGGCTCCACAGCGACGTGGGCGTGGTCCCCGATCGGCCGGAACTGCGCGGCCGGCAGCCGGTACGCGTAGACGCGGGCGGTGCGGATCGCCTCCAGCCAGCCGTACTCGACCGCGTGGACCCGGTCGCCACAACCGGCACCGACGATCCGGTCGCGGTCCTCGCCGGTGGTGTCCGGGCCGGTCCAGGCCATCGCCCGCGGGCACTGACGGGGAAACCAGTAGTCCGGCGAACGGTCGTGGTCGACGGCCCACACGTACGGCTCGGTCTCCCGCGCCGTCACCGCGACGTGCGGCACGAACCGGGTGATCGTCGGGTCCTCGGAGAAGTGCAGCACCTGCCCGGGCTCCGGTCGCATCAGCCGCCTTCCGTCGAGCCGCCGTGGTGACGCCGGTAGTGCCGCGCGACGCGGGCCCTGTTGCCGCAGCCGTCGGAGCACCACGCCCGGCGTGGATGGTTCCGGATGAAGTACAGCACGCAGCCCGGCGCATGACAGGCCCGCAGCAACAGGCGATCCGGCCCGGCGAACAACGCGACGGCTTCCTCGGCGATGGCCGCGATGGCGGCGAGCGCCGGGCTGTGCGCCGTTCGCGTCGCCGCGCGCGGCTCGTCATCGCTGTCGCCGGGGTCGGGCCAGTGCAGCTCCGACCACGAAGGAGCACGGGCACACGCACGGTTGACGACGGCGACCGCCATCTCCAGGTCGGCGCCGGACGGTGCGCCCGCCGCCACCTCGCCGCCGGTCGCCGCGGTCGCCATCCGATGGCCGGTGAGCTCCGCTGCCGCCTCACGGTCACCGCCGGTCGCCGCGGTCGCCATCCAGTGGCCGGTGAGCTCCGCTGTCGCCTCACGATCGTCGCCGGTCGCGGCGGCCGCGAGCTGCCGCAGGGCGTCGCGGAGGTCGCGCAGCTCGGCGGCCGCCTCCCAGCCGGGGATGCCGGCCTCGGGCCGCGCCTCCCGCAGCCAGCGCGCGGCGGCGGCCGGGTCGGCGATCGTGTCGTGCACGCCGTCGCGGTCCGCGCGCACGGTGTTCATCAGCTCGACCGGCAACGGCTCCACGAACCTAATGGTAAAGCATTGCGAAAACCATTTCACCGTGGACTAATGGAATGAGAGCAATTCATCCGTTAGGGAGGTGCCGACGGTGTTCCACGAAGGCGAGCTGGCGGTCCAGGATCGGGCCGGGGTGCGGCTCGAGGCGGCCCGGCTCAGCGGCATGCTGGCGCCCGGCGGGCTGAGCCGGGGCGCCGCAGGATGGCTGGCGGAGCGGACCCTCGCCGTCGTCACCGGCCGGGACGCCGCCGGCAGGCTGTGGGCCTCGGCGCTGACCGGGGCCCCCGGGTTCCTTGCGGGGCTCGGGCGGACACTGCGGGTCGGCGCGACCCTCCCCGCCGGTGACCCGCTGCACGACCTCCCGGCCGGGCAGCGGGTCGGCCTGATCGCGATCGACTTCGCCACCCGCCGCCGGATGCGCGTCAACGGCACCCTGACCAGGGTCGACGAGCTGACGATCGACGTGGCCGAGGCGTTCGGCAACTGCCCCCAGTACATCCACCCACGCCGGCTCGAAGCGGCACCGGCAGCGCCGGCGACGTTCACCGCGCCCGGCAAGCTCAGCCCGGCAGACGTGGCCGCCGTCCGCGGCGCCGACACGTTCTTCCTCGGCACCGCACACCCCGTCCGCGGCGCCGACGCTTCGCACCGCGGGGGTCCGCCGGGCTTTCTCCGTTCCGACGGCGACGGCGGCGAACTGTGGTGGCCGGACTATCCGGGCAACAACATGTTCAACAGTCTCGGCAACCTCGCCGCCGATCCGGCCGCCGCGCTGCTGGTGCCCGACTTCACGACCGGCCGCACCCTGCACCTTTCAGGGACCGCCACGGTCGAGTGGACCGAGGCCGGCACCGGCGCCCCCGACGAGGTGACGGGCCGGCGGGTGCGCTTCCACCCGACGGCCGTGGTCGCCGGCGTGCATCCCGCGCTGACCGCCCGCTGACCGGCCGGTGTTTCGCCCGGAACGCCCCTGGGAATCCGACTGCTCGACCGTTTCCCCCCAACGGAGGTTCCCATGTCGGCACAGGCCATTCTGTACATCATCGCCATCATCCTGCTCGTCGTCGCCGCCCTGCCGGTGCCGTCGCGCGGCTTCAACCTGGCGATCCTCGGCGCCGCCTTCGCCCTGCTCGCCTACGCCTGGCCGGTCGTCAGCGCGTAGCCACGCGGTGGCACGTTTCCGCCTCGAATCCGCCTTCACCTCCATCACCGAACTCAACGGTGGCAGCGGTGCCGGCACGGGCGGCGCAGCCGAACTCGGCGTCGCCTCCAACTAACACAGCAACACACCCCTGGCGTGAGGCCGGTCACCACCACGGTGACCGGCCTGCGCCATGTCAGGGGGCAGGGTGCAGGCTGTTGCGATGACCAACGCCGACACCGCCGCGCGCGTGTTCCGTTTCGCCGCGATCGGCGAGGCGTGCTCCTGGGCCGGCCTGCTGATCGGGATGTTCTTCAAGTACGTCGTGGTCGAGAACGAGATCGGCGTGAAGATCTTCGGGCCGGTCCACGGGGCGATGTTCGTCGCGTACCTGGCCGCCCTCGTCTGGGTGACGGTGCGGGAGCGGTGGAGCTTCTGGCGTCTCGTCGTCGGCGCCGCGGCGTCGATCCCGCCGTTCACGACGCTGCTGTTCGAGCTGTGGGTGGAACGCCGCCGGGTCAGGCCCGCCCCGGTAGCAGCGCGGGCCTGACCCGGAAAAAGCGTCAGGCAGGCAGGTTCCAGCGCTGGTTCGCGCCGGTGCCGCAGTCCCAGATCTGCAGCTGCGTGCCGTCCGCCGAGCTGGGCCCGGTCGCGTCCAGGCACTTGCCGAGGGCCCGCAGGGTCCCGTCGCCCGGTGCCGTCCAGGTCTGCGCCGTGCTGCCGTTGCAGTCGTACAGCTGGACCTTCGTGCCGTTCGCGGAGCTGGCCGCGGCGACGTCCAGGCACTTGCCGAGGGCGCGCAGCGTGCCGTCCGTGCCGACGGTCCACGACTGGGCGGCGGAGCCGTTGCACGTCCACAGCTGGATCTTGGTGCCGTTGGCGGTCGCCGCGCCCGCGACGTCGACGCACTTGGCGCCGTAGCCGGTGATCGGCCCGACCCGCGTGGACGGCGTACCGCTGCTGGCCCCGGCCCACAGGTAGGTGCCGACCGTCTTCGCCGGCAGCGTGCTGCCGATCTGCTGGCCGCCGACCCGCAGCGTGAAGGCCTGCGACGCACCGGTCTGGTTGACCACGACGGTGACGAGCGTGCCGTCCGGGTTGAGGAACGCGACGTTCGTGACGGTGCCGGTGCTGCCGTACCCGGTGGAGACCCGCCGGGCGCCGGGCTTCACGAACTTCGAGAACTGGGCGACCATGTTGTAGTCGGGCAGCGCCCAGAACGTGTCGCGGTTGCTGGTGCTCTGCACGAGCATCGTCGGGTCGGGCGAGCCTGACCACCGTTCGGGGGAGCGGTTCTGGTCGAGCATGCTGACCCAGCCCTCATACAGGGTGGCGTTGTTGCGGAAGTACTGCGCGATCCGGTCGGCGCCCGAGGTGCCCCACACGGAGCGCTCGGTCATCAGCATGTCCTTGTCCGGGTACGCCGCCTTCACCGTGCTCATCGCGGACGGGTCGCCGGCGTAGTCGTGGAATGCGATGCCGTCCACGGAGGAGTACGCGTCGGAATGGGCGCTGGACGAGCCGAGGACGCCCGCGGCGTAGGAGACCGCCTCGGAGAAGTTGTGGTCGAAGGCCCAGATGCGGGTGCTGAAGCCGTTGTTGGTGAGCTCGGTGCGCAGCGCCTTGGCCAGCTGCCGCTCCTGGTCGGCGGAGACGAGCATGCCGGGGTAGTCCGGCGGGGAGAACAGCGGCTCGTTCTGCAGGGTGAGGGCGTGGATCGGGATGCCCTGCGCGGCGTACGCGGCGACGGCCCGCCGGTAGTAGGCGGCGAGGGTCGGGATCTGGCCGGTGACGAGGCTGCCGCCGATGATGGCGTTGCTGGTCTTCATCCACGGCGGCGCCGACCACGCGCTCGCGAACACCTTGATGTCAGGGTTGATGGCGAGGGCCTGGCGGACGGTGGCGATGATGCCGAGGTCGATGTCGCGCTGGATCGAGAAGCGCGACAGCGTCGGGTCGGCGGCGCCGTCGTCGTAGGTGTAGAAGGCGCCCGACGTGAAGTCGCTGGTGCCGAACGTGATCCGGATGACGTTGAAGCCGGCGCCGGTCGCGGGGTCGACGAGCGCGCGCAGGGCCCGGTCGCGGGCGGTGGCGCTCATCCGCGACAGGTTGGAGACGGTCGACTCCTCCAGGGAGGAGCCGACGCCGAGGATCGTCTGGAAGCGGTTGTTCGTGTCGGCGGTGATGGTGGCGGTACCGGTGGCCGCGACGACGGGCGTGTCGGCCTGCCGGGACAGCTGGTAGGGCGTGCCGGCGAGGCCGGTGGCGGGGTTGGTGTACCAGTTGCCGTTCTTGGGTTCGTAGCCGGCGGTGCGGGACTCGGAGCTCCAGTAGACCTGGACGCTGGTGGCGGCGGCCTCAGCGCTGGGCACGCTGAGGGCCACCACCGACGCGGCCAGGACGGACAGGGCGAGCAACGGTCGGGTTGGGACCATGGTGATGCTCCTGGCGGGGGGCGGCGTGCACGAAAAGTTCAGGACTTGAAATAAGCCCCGATCGAACTCTCCGCAATAGGCAGCCAACCTGTCAATAGGTGGCCACGTTGAGCTTGCCGTTGGGGTCGAAGTATCCGATGGTGTCGTGGAAGCCGTCGGTGCCCGCGCCGACCGGGGACGCCGCCGGCAGCTCCCAGGCGAACATGTAGAAGCAGGTCGGCCGGCAGCCCTGGGAGTAGCCGCGATGCACGGTGCCGTCCGTCGCACGGAACCAGATGTAGAGGTCCGACGGGTGCGACGTCAGCGCGAGCGCGCCGGTGGACAGCTGCCCGGGCTGCGTCACGGTCGAGCGGTTGGTCAGCACGGAGGAGCCGGGCGTGACGGTCGCGAGGTTGATGACGCCGCCGGCGCCGGTCCAGCCGAGGATCAGCCCGTTGCCCGCGCCGGAGTCGTCGAAGACCAGCGCCGGACCGCCGGTGGTGGTCTCGGCGAGGGTGACCCGGTCGCGCAGCACCATGCCGCCGGGCGCGCCGGTGCAGCCGGTGCTGTCGAGGCGGGCCACGTTGATCCGGTTGTCGGTCCCGGTCCAGGCGATCCACCGGGTGCCGAAGGTGCTGTCGTGCGTCATCGCGGGTGACCGGTCGGTGCGCACGCCGGTGATCGCGGTCCGGCACTTGAGGCCGCTGCCGATGGTGTACCCGACGGTCAGGGTGTTGCCGTTGTTGGCGGCCGGCCACGCCAGGTAGACGCCGACGGCGTAGCCGAACGAGCCGTCGGCGTCCAGCGCCGGGCCCTCACCTTCGGGGATGCGCTCGACGACGGTGTTGTCCTTGGTGAAGGTGCGCCCGCCGTCGCCGGACCAGGCGACGATGAGCTGCTTGCCGGACGTGCCGGAGGTGGATCCGGTCCACGCGGCGTAGAGCCGGTTGCTCGCCAGGGCGAGCGCGGGGCGCCCCGACCCGGTGTGGACGGTGGTGTAGGCCGCCGCCACCCCCGGGATCAGGCTGATCGCGAGCATGACGGCGGCGGGAAGGACGAGACGACGGACCGACAAGGGTGCCTCCACTCAGAGCGCGAGAGAGCGCTCTCCCCAGTGAAGGGACAGCATCACGGTCGGTCAATCGGTGTTGCCATCAATTGCCATACCTGAAAGGTCGGGCCGTCGGACGGCGCCTCGGCGGCGGCGCCGCCGTAGAGGTTCACCGCGCCCGCGAGCGGCAGCCGCACCGGCGGGCCGGACGCCCGGCGGGCGAACACCAGGAGCCGTTCCGACGGGGTCTCCCGCCAGAAGGCGATCGTGTCGGCGTCGGCGTGCTCGACCCGCATCCCGCCGTGCCGCAGCGCCGGGTGGGCGCGGCGCAGCCCGAGCAGCGCCCGGTAGCGCTCCAGGGTCGGCCGGTGCCAGCCGGGCTCGTCGTGCCACGGCATCGGCTGCCGGGACTCCTCGCCGTACTCGCCGGTGAGTCCGAGCTCGTCGCCGGCGAAGAGCATCGGCACGCCCGGCAGGGTCGCGAGGAGCCCGGCGGCGACCTCGACCCGGCCGGGGTCGCCGGCGACGGTGCGGACGCGGGCGGTGTCGTGGGTGCTCAGCGCGTTCCACGAGTGCGTCCACGACCGCCACGACATGCTCGACGAGACGGCGCGCATCGCCTTGACGACGGCGTCGCCGCCGCGGGCCGGCACGCCGCCGGGGACACCGAGGAAGTCCGGCAGCGCCAGGTCCGGCCCGCGCAGCCAGGTCCACAGTGGACGGGTGAAGCCGGTGTAGTTCATGGTGCCCTGCCAGCCGTCGGCGTCGAGGTCACCGCCGGCGCCGTGGGCGTGCTCGGCGACGAGCATCGCGTCGGGGCGCACGTCGCGCACGGCGCGGGCGACGAGCCGCGACACCTCGTGGGTGAGGTCGTCGGTGCCGTGCCGGCCGGTCATGTTGGCGACGTCGACCCGCCAGCCGTCGAGGTGCTCGAGCCAGCGCTGCAGCGGGTCGACGAACGCCTTGCGCAGCCCGGTGGAGTTCCAGTTGAGCTTCGGCAGGCTCGGCACGCCGAGCCAGGCGGCGTAGCCGCCGTCCGGCCCGTGGTAGTAGCGGTCCCGGGCGGCCGGGTCGTGGAACCATTCGTGGCCGTCGCCGGTGTGGTTGGTGGTGATGTCGCCGATGAGCCGCATCCCGCGGGCGTGCAGGGCGTCGGCGAGCCGGGCGAGGGCCGCGTCGCCGCCGAGGAGCGGGTCGACGGTGTCGAAGGTGGACGCGTCGTAGCGGTGGTTGGAGCCGGCCGGGAAGAACGGGGTCAGATAGACGGTGTCCGCGCCGAGCGACCGGATGTGGTCGAGGCGGCCGGCGATGCCGTCGAGGTCGCCGCCGTAGATCTGCCGCCCGGCGAGCTCGCCGCGGCCGATGACCGGGGCGTCCCAGCCGCTCGGCACCGCCCACGAGGGCAGGGCGCGTTCGGCGTACGCGGCCGACCGGGCGAACCGGTCGGGGAAGATCTGGTAGATGACGGCGTCACGGATCCAGGCCGCCGGCGCCGGATGCGCCACCAGCCGGAAGTCGGTCGTGTCGGGGACCTCGTGACCGGCGAGCCCGTTCGCGGTGTACCAGTTGCCATCGACCAGGAACCGGTACGGCGTCACCGGATTGCGCACCGGCAGGGTCGCCCGCCACCAGAGCTCGTCGCCGCGGCGTTCGGAAGAAGCAGTACTGAAGCGCGGCTCACCGTCCACAAGGGATCTGACGTGGACCTGCGAAACCCCCGGCGAGGTCCGCAGGAGGACGTCGACGTCGCTGCCCGGCGCCGGCGCCTGGTCCGGCACGTGCAGGGCGGAACCGTCGTGGTGGATCATGGCTACCCCTTCACCGCACCCGCGGTCAGGCCCGACACGATGTACCGCTGCAGCGACTGGAACACGAGCACGGTGGGGATCGCGGTCAGCAGCGACCCGGCGCAGAACATTCCGAAGTTCGCGTTGCGCTGCCCGGCGATCAGCCCGTAGAGGCCGACGGCGAGGGTCTTGGAGTCGTCGGAGCGCAGGAACACGTTGGCGAGGAGGACCTCGTTGATGGTGCCGATGAAGCCGAGCAGCGCGGTCACCGCGAGGATCGGCGCGATCAGCGGCAGCGTGATTCGGAAGAACGTCTGCGCGTGGGTGGCGCCGTCCATCATCGCGGACTCGTCGAGCTCCCGCGGCACGGTGTCGAGGAACCCCTTCATCAGCCACGTGTTCACGCCGAGCGCGCCGCCGAGGTACAGCAGCATCAGCCCCCACGGGGTGTCCAGCCCGAACGCGGGATAGAAGTCGCCGATCTCGGCGAAGATCAGGTAGATGGTGACGACCGCGAGGAACTGCGGGAACATCTGAATGAGCAGCAGCGCCATCAGCCCGACCCGCCGGCCCGCGAAGCGCATGCGGGAGAAGGCGTAGGCGGCGAGCACCGACAGGAACACGGCCGCGGCGGCGGCGATGCTCGCGATGACGACGGAGTTGACGTACCACCGGCCGAAGGCGGTCTTGCCGAACAGGTCGGTGAAGTTCGCGGTGCTGGCGCCGGTCGGGTAGAGCTCCGTGGAGCTCAGCGAGCCGACGGGGTTGAAGGCCGCGGACACCACGAACACGATCGGGAAGAGCGAGAACACCAGGGCGGCGACCCCGACGGCGTGCCGCCAGCCCACCTTGCGCATCCACTTGGTCACGAGTAGACCTCTTCCTGCTTGCGGCTGCGCCGGAACCCGATCAGCGACACGACCGCCACGATGGCGAAGATGTAGACCGAGATCGCCGCGGCGAAGCCGAACTGGGCGCCGGAGCCGCCGAACGCCAGCCGGTAGGTGTAGGTGATGAGCAGGTCGGTGGCGCCGACCGTGGAATCGTCCGGCGGGAACGGGCCGCCCTCCGTGGTCAGGTAGATCGCGTTGAAGTTGTTGAAGTTGAACGCGAACGACGCGATGAGCAGCGGGGTCAGCGCGACCAGCAGCAGCGGCAGCGTGACCTGCCGGAAGCGTTGCAGCACCGACGCGCCGTCGATGGTCGCGGCCTCCGTCATCTCCTTCGGGATCGCCTGCAGCGCGCCCGTGGCGACGAGGAACATGTACGGGTAGCCCATCCACAGCTGCACGAGGATGACCGCGAGCCGGGCCGTCCACGCAGTACCGAACCAGTCGACGTCGATGCCGAAGAACCGGTTGATGAGCCCGAACTGCTGGTTGAACATGTCGCGCCAGACGAGCAGCATCGCGAATCCGGGCATGGCGTACGGCAGCACCAGCAGCACCCGGTACAGGCTGCGACCGCGCAACCGGTCGGCGTTGAGCGCGAGGGCGCACCCGAGGCCGAGGCCGAACGTGACGAGCACCGAGCCGATCGCGAACGCGAAGTTCCACACCATGGTGCTCAGGAAGTGCCCGGAGATGCGGGAGTCGGTGAGGACCCGGGTGAAGTTGTCGAGCCCGACGGACACCTTCCAGCCCTGCGGGAGCCGATCGCCGTCGGCGGCGACGAAGCTGCCGGAGGCGTTGTCGGCCTTCCACTGCCTGCCGGTGCCCCGGTCGGTGACGCAGTCGCAGCCCTGGTCGTAGAACTGGGTGGCCTGGCCGTTGTACGCGCGGGTGAGGCCGGACGCGCGGACCGCACCCTCCCCGGTGGGGACGCTGAAGGCGAGGATGTCGTCGTTGCGGAGGTTCGCCTCGCCGAGGGTCAGCAGCGTGTACCCGTCCGCGGCGACGATCCGGCCGCCGTCGACGGTGAGCTGCGCGGCGTGCAGGCCGGTGCCGTCGCCGACGAACGTCGCGCCGGTCTTGTCGACCAGCAGGAAGACGATGGCGCCCTCCCGGGTGGCGACGGCCAGGTCGTACTCCATGGAACCCGGGACCTGCTTGACCGACGCGCCCTGCACGGCGGTGACGGCGTCGGTCTTGCTGCCGCGGTGCCCGTCGCCGTAGTTGGTGAACGCGGTGCTGGCCGTGTAGAGCACCGGCGCCGCCTGGAAGGCGAGCAGGAAGATGGTGCCGGGCACCAGGTACTTGGCGGCGATGTGCCGCGGGGTCAGGTAGATGTAGAAGAGCAGTGCGGTGGTCGCGGTGAGCAGCGCGAGCCAGCCCCAGGCGTGGGCGTCGACCAGCGGGAGGGCGGCCGCGATCGCCAACGCCAGCCCGGCGCCGAGCAGGGCGATCTTGATGGTGGGGCCGGCGAGCGAGCCGCCTCCCCGCTGGGTCGTCGTCATGGTTACTTGGCGATCGCTTCGGAGATCGCCTTACCGGCGGCCGTCAGCGTCGACTGCACGTCGGCGCCGCCGACGATCGCGGCCTCGGCCTTGCCGAACGGGTCCCAGACCGCGGCCATGGCCGGGATCGCGGGGAGCACGGCGCCGCCCTTGCCGGCGTCCAGCCACTTCTGGATGTCGGGGTCGGTGCCCTTGACCTGGTCCAGGGCCGCGACGAGCGCCGGCGGGCGCGGGTTGGCCTGGTACAGCGCGACCTGCAGGTCGGGCTTGGTCAGGTAGTTGGTGATGAACTCGTTGGCCAGGGCCTTGCTCTTGCCCTTCGACGCGACGTAGAACGCCTGCACGCCGACGAACGGCTGGGCCGGCTTGCCACCGGCGAACGCCGGGATCGGGGTGATGTCGTACTTGACGCCGGCCTTCTTGATGTCGGCGACGGCCCACGGGCCGGAGATGAGGAACGCGGTCTTGCCGCCGGTGAACGTGGGGATGGCGTTGTCGCCGGTGATGGAGCGGGTCAGCGCGCCGCTGCCCTTCTCACCGAGCGCCGCGATCTTCTTGAACGCCTCGACGGAGGCGGGCTTGTCCACGCCCAGGTCGGCGGGGTCGTAGTCGCCGTTCGCCTTCTGCCCGAACAGGTAGCCGCCGGCGGAGGCGTACAGCGGGTACGCGTGGTACGCGTCGCCGTTGGTGCCGACCTGCAGCGACATGATGTTGGTGACCTTGCCGGCTGTTTTCAGCGTCTGACCGGTCTTGACGAGGTCCTCGATCGACGCGGGCGCGGTGGGCGCCAGGTCGGTGTTGCGGATCAGGGCGAGGTTCTCGATCGCGTACGGCACGCCGTAGAGCTGGCCGTTGAACGTGACGGCCTTGACCGCGACCTCGGCGAACGCCGACTTCTGCGCGTCCGGCAGCTGGACGGGGTCGATCGCGCCGTTCTGGACCAGGTTGCCGATCCAGTCGTGGGCGCCGACGACGATGTCCGGGCCCTTGCCCGACTGCGACGCGGTCACGAAGTTGGTCTGCAGGTCCTTGGAGACGGCCTGGACCTGGACGGTGACGCCGTTGTCCTTGCCGAACTTCTCGGCGAACGGCTTGAGCGCGGCGGAGCGCTGGTCGTCGGCCCAGATGGTGAGCGTGCCGCCGGCCGCCTTCGACTGCGTGGACGACGGGGTGGCCTTGTCGCCGTCGCCGCAAGCGGTGAGTGCCAACGACAGAGCCGCAAGGGTGACGACACCCGTGATGCGGATGCGCATGGGGTTTTCTCCTGTTCGGACAGGGGTGTGTGCAAGGTTTTGCAGGGTTTCTGCAGGGTGTGGTGCGCGGCCTCCCAGACGAGGGAGCCACGGGGAAATGCCAGATGCGGGGTGTGGGACGGGCGGGTGCCGGGTCGCGATTCCAACGGCACCCACGCGCCGTGGCCGAACGCTAGCAAGAGCTTGCGACGAATGAAAGACCTTGCATCGACCTTTCACAAATGGCGGTTCGATGCTTTACAGTCGCCTCATGTCCACCGAGCCACCCCGTGCCCGGCTCGCTGACATCGCCCGGCAGGCGGAGGTCAGCGAGGCGACGGTGTCCCGCGTGCTCAACAACCGCGCCGGCGTCAGCGCGGACACGCGGCAGGCCGTCCTCACCGCGCTCGACGTGCTCGGCTACGAGCGCCCGGAGCGGTTGCGCAAGCGCAGCGCGGGCCTCGTCGGGCTGGTCACGCCCGAGCTGGAGAACCCCATCTTCCCGCTCTTCGCCCAGATCATCGAGTCCTCGCTCGCCCAGCACGGCTTCACGCCGGTGCTGTGCACGCAGACCCCGGGCGGCGTGACCGAGGACGAGTATGTCGAGATGCTGCTGGACCGGTCCGTCGCCGGGATCATCTTCATCTCCGGCCTGCACGCCGACACCACCGCCGACCACGACCGCTACCGCAAGCTGATCGACCGGCCCCTGCCGATCGTGATGATCACCGGCTACGTCGCGGGCCTCGACGCACCCTGCATCTCCTGCGACGACCGGCTCGCCAGCCAGACCGCGGTCGACCACCTCGCCTCACTCGGCCACACCCGCATCGGCCTCATCTCGGGCCCCGACCGTTTCTCGCCGGTGCAGCGCAAGCTCACCGGTTACCGCGCGGCGATGCAGCGGCACGGCCTCGACGAGATGGTCGAGCTGTCCCTCTTCGGCGTCGAGGGCGGCGCGGCCGCCGCCGACCGGCTCATCGCGCGCGGCGCGACCGGCCTCGTCTGCGGCTCCGACCTGATGGCGCTCGGCGCGATCCGCGCCGCCCGCGCCCGCGGTCTTTCGGTGCCCAAGGACGTCTCCGTCGTCGGCTATGACGACTCGCTGCTCATCGCCTTCACCGACCCGCCGCTGACGACCCTGCGGCAGCCGGTCCGGGCGATGTCCAACGCCGCCGTGCGCGCCCTCGTCGACACCATCAACGGGCAGCCGACCCCGCACTCGGAGTTCCTGTTCCCTCCCGAGCTGGTGGTCCGCGGCTCGACGGGCATCGTCGCCCGCTGAATTTCTCTCCCCCCTTCTCTTCAGCGCAAGGGATTCCTTCACCGTGCCTTCTTCACACTGGTGGCGCACCGCTGCCATTTACGAGATCTACGTCCGCAGCTTCGCCGACGGCAACGGCGACGGCGAGGGCGACCTCATCGGGTTGCGGGAGCGCCTGCCGTACCTGCGTGAGCTCGGCGTCGACGCGATCTGGCTGACGCCCTTCTACCGCTCCCCGATGGTCGACGGCGGCTACGACGTCGCCGACTACCGCGACGTCGACCCGCTCTTCGGCACCCTGGCCGACTTCGACGCGATGCTCGCCGCCGCGCACGCCCTGGACATCCGCGTCATCGTCGACATCGTGCCGAACCACACGTCGTCGCAGCACGCGTGGTTCGCCGAGGCCCTTGCCGCCGGGCCCGGCTCGCTCGCGCGGGACCGGTACATCTTCCGGCCGTCCTCGTCGCCGGGCGAGCCCCCGAACGACTGGGAGTCCATCTTCGGCGGCCGCGCCTGGACCCGCACCCCGGACGGTGAGTGGTACCTGCACCTGTTCGACCCCGGCCAGCCCGACCTGAACTGGGACAACGCCGACGTGCGCGCCGAGTTCGAGTCGGTGCTGCGCTTCTGGCTCGACCGTGGCGTCGACGGCTTCCGCGTCGACGTCGCCCACGGCATGGTCAAGGCGGCCGGCCTGCCGTCGGTTGGGCACCCGCAGCAGATCGGGCTGCTCGGCCGGGAGCCGCTGCCGTACTTCGACCAGGACGGCGTCCACGAGATCTACCGTGCCTGGCGCAAGATCCTCGACTCCTACCCCGGGGACCGGATGGCCGTCGCCGAGGCGTGGGCGTCGACCCCGCTGCGGCTGGCCCGCTACGTCGCCCCCGACGAGCTGCACCAGGCGTTCAACTTCGACTTCCTCGCCGCGCCGTGGTCCGCCGCCGAGCTCCGCTCGACGATCGACGCCTGCGTCGAGGCCGCCGACAGCGTGGGCGCCCCGACCACGTGGGTGCTGTCCAACCACGACAAGGCCCGGCACGTCACCCGCTTCGGCTCGCCGGAGATCGCCCGGGCCGCGGCACTGCTCATGCTGGCCCTGCCCGGCGCGGCCTACCTGTACCAGGGCGAGGAGCTCGGCCTGCCGGAGGTCCTGGACCTGCCCGACGACGCCCGCCAGGACCCGGTGTGGCACCGCTCCGGCGGCACCGACCCCGGCCGCGACGGCTGCCGCGTCCCGCTGCCCTGGACCGCCGGCGAGCCCGCCTACGGCTTCTCCACCACCGGCCGCTCCTGGCTCCCCCAGCCCGACTGGTCGTCCTTCGCCGCCTCGGCGCAGCAGGACGTGCCGTCGTCGTTCCATTCGCTGTACCGGGAGGCGCTGCGCCTGCGGCGCACGTTCACCGGCCCGCTGACGTGGCAGGAGTCCCCCGCGGACGTGCTGGACTTCATGCGCGGCGGCGTCCGCTGCGTCGTCAACCTGTCGGGTGCGGCGGTCCCCCTCCCGCTCGGCTCCGTCGTCCTGGCGAGCGGCGACCTGCCCGACGGGACGCTCCCGCCGGACACGGCCGTCTGGCTGCACTGACCCGTCCTGTCAGGGGGCATCCATGGGCGCGGCGGGTCGCATATGCTGCCCGCCGTGCCGTTTCAGATGCCGGTGCCGGAGAGCGAACCGGTCGACCTCTACACCGAGCTGCGCCGGCTCGCCGCCGACGCCGACCGTGGCAACTGGCCCGCCGTCGCCGCGTTCCTCGGCGGCCTGCGCGGCCTCGACGACCTCGCAGTGGCATGCCGTCAGGTGGAGGAGCGTCTCAGCGACGACGTGCTCCAGCGGGTGCCGGCCACGGATCCGACCTGGCTGCTGGCACAGACCCTCCTCGGCGTCCGCACCGTGCAGCGGGGCTGGGGCATCCGCGGCACCGGCTGGGCCCGCAACGTGACGAGACAGCAGTGGGCGGGCTTCCACGAGCACCTCAACCGGGCCGAGCAGATCCTCATCGAGGTCACCGCCCGGGAGCCGCGGCAGGGCTACGCGTGGCTGGAGCGGATGATCATCTGCCGGGGCATCTCGCTCGGGCACGACGAGGCCCGCCGGCGCTACGACCGGCTCAGCGTGCACCACCCGCACGCGTACATCGCCGGCTATCACCTCATCCAGCAGCTGCAGCCGAAGTGGGGCGGGTCGTGGGAGAAGGTGGCCGAGTTCTCCGCCGAGCTGCTGCGCAGCGCACCGCCGGGGTCGATCGGCCTCCTCGCCGTCGTCGCCGGGCACATGGAGCGCTTCGGCGCCGCCGACAACGACGCCGAGGGCACGGCGCTGCTGCGGGACCCGAAGGTCGTCGCGCAGATCCACGCCGTGGCCGACGTGACCGTCCGGCACCCCGCGTTCCAGCCCGGCTACCGGTACCACACCGCGCACGACTGGTTCGCGATGCTGTTCTCCCTCATCGGCGACCACGCGGCCGCGGCGCCGCACTTCCGGGCCCTCGCCGGGCGGCGCACACCACTCTGGTCGGAGTACTTCGACAAGCCGGGCACCGCGTACGCGAACCTCCGTGACCGCGCGCTGGGCGCATCGGGAAGGGGCTGACCATGCTGCACCGCACCGAGGTCGACGGCGTGCCGACGCTGCTCGCGCCGGGCTCCGGCCCGATGACCGCCGGGCTGACCTTCCGGGTCGGCCTGGCCGACGAGGGTGCCGCCCGCATCGGCATCACGCACCTCGTCGAGCATCTCGCGCTGCACCGGCACGGCGTCGCCGACTACCACTACAACGGCGCCACCGGCAGCGTCGTCACCCACTTCCACATGCAGGGCAGCGAGAGCGACATCGTCACGTACCTGGAGATGGTCTGCGACTCCCTCGCGAACCTGCCGGTGCAGCGGCTGGAGACCGAGAAGGCGATCCTGCGCACCGAGGCGGCCGGGCGCGGCGGCGTCAACCGGATGCTGCCGATGTGGCGGTACGGCGCCCAGCACTACGGCCTGGTCAGCTACCCCGAGTGGGGCATCGACCGGCTCGGCCCCGACGACGTGCAGTCCTGGGCGAACGCCTGGTTCACCCGCGCGAACGCCGTGCTGTGGATCTCCGGCGACCGGGTCCCGCCGGGCCTGCGGCTGCGCCTGCCGGCCGGGACGCTCCGCCCGGTGCCGGTCGCCTCGACGATGCTGCCGGCGACCCCGGCGTACTTCACCGGCGCCGGCGGCGGCGTCGTCTTCGACGGCATCATGCGGCGGCACCCGGCCGGTTCGGTGTTCGCCCTGATGCTGGAGCGGGAGCTGTTCCGGTCGCTGCGGCAGGAGAGCGGCCTGTCGTATGCGGCGAGCGCCTCCTACGACCCGCGCGGCGACGGCTTCGCGGTCGTCACCGCGTTCGCCGACGCGCTGCCGGAGAAGCAGGGCGCGGTCGTCGGCGGTTTCGTCGACGTCCTCGCCGGGTTCCGGGTCGGCCGGATCACCCAGACCGACCTCGACGCGGTCCGCGCGAAACGCGACGAGGCGCTGCGCCACCCCGACGCGCACGCCGGCCGGCTGCCGGGCCTGGCCGCCGACCTGCTCACCGGCGCGCGGCTGCGCACCCTCGACCAGCTGCGCGGCCAGTTGTACGCCGTGACCCTCGCCGACGTGCACGACGCCGCCCTGCAGGTCCTCGGCTCGGGGCTGCTGCAGGTGCCGCCGGGCAGCCGCGCCGACTGGGCCGGGTTCGCGGCGGCGCCGACGACCTCCACGGACGCGGTCCCCGGGCACACGTACCGGGCCCTCGACGGCTCCGGCGCTTCGCTCGTCCTCGGCGCGGACGGGGTCAGCATCGTCGAGGGCGAGTGCCGGGCGACGGTCCGCTACCGCTCCTGCGCGGTGGTGCACGCATGGCCGGACGGCGCGCGGCAGCTGATCGGCCTGGACGGGATCGCGGTGCTGGTCGAGCCGGCGCTGTTCGCCGCGCCCGCGGACACCACCGCCCGCATCGACCGGTCCGTGCACCCGTCGATCATCCTGCCGATGCCGGCCCGCAGACCGGACGACATCCCTCGCCCGTCGCCGGCACCCACCACCGGCGCGTTCCCGTCGTCCACCGGCCCCGTCCCGCGGACCGTCGGCGTGCTCCCGCCCGGCGGCGAGTTCCCGCCCGCGACCGGCAGGTTCCCGCCGTTCACCGGCCTGTTCCGACCGGCAGCCGGGGCGTTCCCGCCTGCGGCCAGGGAGTTCGGGGCCTAGGCGGCCGCAGACCCTCGACCAGGCCGCGTTCCCGGCGACACGGTACGGCGGGGTCGCCCCGGCGCTGACGGCGGGCTTCGTCCCCCATCCGGCTTCCGGATCCGCGAAGCGTGTCGCGGAGGGCGCTTTCTGTTGTCCTGCCCATGTGCGGGCGGCCAATCGCTGGGCCGATGGTTCCGCACAGCCTCCGGCCGCACGAATGGGTAGCGTGGTCATCCTGAGTGTCGTACCTGAGGTGGCCTCCGCACCTCCGCGCTCACATGATGTACCGCCGTCGAGGTACCTATGTCGTGGCGCACCACCGCTGGTGGCACAGGAACACAGACCAATGCAAGGTTTTCGTGCCCGGCCCACTGTGGGTTTTGCAGCCGGCGGCCGTGGTGTCACCACCGAATAGGTACCTCGACGGCGGGAACCATGTGCGGACGGCGGCACGGAGGTCACCTCAGGCACGGCCGCCACCGCAACCACGCCACCCGTTGCGCAGCCGAAGGCGGCGCGAACCATCGGCCCAGCGATTGGCCGCCCGCACACGGGCAGGACAACAGAAAGCGCCCCGGCGACACGGGCCCGGTCGCGGAACAGTAGGGCGCCCGTGGCGGACCGGCCCGGGCCCGCTGAGGTGCGGGCCCGGGCTGCGGCGAGGTGAGCTACTTCCAGGTGGCGTTGACGGTCTGCGACGCGGTGCCGGTGTTGAGGGTGCGGTTGGCGCCGCTCTCCCAGGTGACGGTGCCCGAGCCGTCCTTCTTGATGAACTTGTACTCGACCGCGGTGTTCGCCGGCATGGTGACCGTGCCGGACCAGACCGGGTAGCCCGCCGAGGACAGGGCGATCGCGTTCGCCGTGTTCCACGAGCCCAGGGCCGGGATCGAGCCGATCACGTAGACGTTCTGGCCCAGGACGGTGGTGGCGGTGGCGTTGAAGGTCACCGCCGGGTTCGTCGTCGACGAGCCGTTCCAGGTGGTGTTGACGGTGCCGGTGCCGCCGGCGGGCACCGTGTACGTGTGGTTGCCGCCCGGCTCCCAGGTGACGGCGCCGCCGCTGGTCTTGGTGATGAACTTGTACTCGATCGCACCGGCGGGCAGGGCCACGGACGTGGTCCAGGACGAGCCGGCCGCAGTCATCGGGATCGCGTTCGCGGTGTTCCACGAGCCCAGCGCCGCCACCGAGCCGATCAGGTAGACCGGGTTGCCGGTGGGCGCGCCGGTCACCGTGAAGGCCACCCCGGACGGGTTCGGCGACGAGGTGGACGGCGTCGGGGACGGGGTGCCGCCGGTGACGCGGGCGTTGACGTGCAGGGCGACGGCGTCCTTGGCGTTGGCGCCGACGGTGGCCTGGCCGGAGCCGTTGACGGTCACGGTCGGGCCGCTGCACGACGACGCGGCGGCGTTGAAGTCGCCGTGGATGACGTCGCAGTACGTGCCGGCGGGCAGGCCGGTGCTGAAGGTGCGGGACGCGACGGAGCCGCCGCCGTTGTTGATGAGGGTCCAGCCGAGCGCGCCGCGGGAGAAGGCGATCGCGTTCGAGCCGTCGCTCCACCAGTTGCCGACGGTCGTGCTCGCCTTGGTGGCGTTGTGGAAGCCGACCATGTTGCGCACGGAACGCTGCCGGTGCTGGCACTCCCAGCCGCTGCCGCAGGTGACCGCGCTGACGTAACCGTTGCCGTCGGCCGGCGGGGACGCGTCATTGTTGGAGAAGCTGAAGGAGCTCATGACGTTCGGGGTGCCGTAGTTCCAGGCCAGCATGAACACGGTGGCGAGGGTGTCGGTACCACCGTTCTTGTAGCTGAGCGTGGAGCCGTTGCGCTCGGTGTCGTGGTTGGACACGAACGCCGTCGCCTTGTCCGACGGGCGCAGGCCCCAGCTGGTGCCGAACGTCTGCAGGTTGGCGATGCTGCCGGTGAACTGGCTCTTCAGGTTCGTCGCGTAGTTGAACTCCAGGACACCGCCGATGCCTTCGTACGCGGCCATCGACAGGTTGCCGCTGCCGCCGGGCATGACCTCCTGCGCCCAGTACACGTTCTGGTTGGTGAGCTTGCCCTTGATGGCGGCGAGGTCGGCCTGCGGCATGTGCTTGGCGGCGTCGACGCGGAACCCGTCGACGCCGACGCCGATCAGGTTGTTGAGGTACCCGGCGATCTTCGTGCGGACGTAGTCGCTCTCGGTGGCGAGGTCCGACAGCCCGACGAGCTGGCAGTTCCACACCTCCGTCTGGTTGTTCCAGTCGTGGATCTGGTTGTCGGACTGGGGGCAGGCGCCCGGGTTGTGGTGGAAGTCGTTGTACCCGTAGCCGGCGCTCGGGTAGCTGTAGTTGTTCGTGAACGACGCCGGCCCGTAGGCGGTCGTCGAGGACTGGTTGGCGCCGGTCATGTGGTTGATGACGGCGTCGACGTACACCTTGACGCCGGCCGCGTGGCAGGTGCTGACCATCGAGGCGAACTGCGCCGCGGTGCCCATGCGGCTGTTGAGGTCGTAGGCGGCCGGCTGGTAGATGTCCCACCACGGGTGGCCGGCGACGCTGATCGAGTCCGCCGGCGGGGCGACCTGCACGGCGCCGTAGCCGGCCGGGCCGAGCACGTTGGTGCACTCGGTGGCGATGGAGTTCCACGGCCACGACCACAGGTTGGCGATGACGTCGTCGGAGGCGACGGACGCGTCGGCCTCCTTGTCGGCGGACAGCAGCGGGAAGGCGAGTGCACCGGCCACGGCCAGCGCGACCGCGCCGATACTCAGAACACGTTTCACAGGGGTGCCTTTCAGCGAAGGTAGGTGCCGGCGGTGCCGACCTTGCCCGGCGCGGGGTTGCCGGGCAGCGACAGCACGTAGACGCGCATGGCGCCCTTGCCTGTCACCGTGGCGGTGAGGGTGCCGCCGGTGACGGTCTTCACGTCACCGGTCACGGCGTCGGTGTAGGTGCCGTTGGGGATGCCGGTGAACGTGGCGGTGCTGGAGATGGCGACGAGCACGAAGCTGTCGACCGACCCGGCGGTGTAGCGGCGCTTGTAGGCGATGCCGCCGGAGACGCCCGCGGTGGAGTACTGCCCCATCTGCAGTGCGGGCACCGCGCGGCGGATCTGGTTGAGCCGCTGGACGTGCTGGACGAGCGGCTTCTGCAGCGTGGTCGCGACGGGGCCGCTGGCGCTGGCGACGGTGCCGTAGCCGGACGCGACGACCGAACCCTCCACATAGGAGCCGAAGTACGCCCTTCCGGTGTTGGCGAGGGGGCACGTCGGTCCGCAGTCGATCTGCTTGCCGGCCTGGAACTCGACCTCCGAGCCGTAGTAGAGGACCGGGACGCCGCGGAACGTCCACATGAGATCCATGTTCTCGGCCCACGCGTCCGTCCCGCCGGCGTAGCGGGTGCTGGACTTGTTGGGCCCGTAGTCGTGCGAGTCCACGTACACGGCGTTGTACGTGGCGTCGTTGACGCTGTCGTCGGAGTCCTTGCCGTTGTTGAACGCGTTCGCGGCGTCACCGAAGTTCATGTGCATCCGCATGTCGATGATGTTCATGCCGGAGAACTGGCTGTGGTCCGGCGCGTGGTAGTCGTTGCCGTTCAGGAACGCGTTGGTGGACGTGGGCTGGTTGCCGGTGCCCTGCAGGTTCTCGTAGTTGAACTGCTCCAGGGCGGCGGTGACGTCGTCGGCGCTGTACGTGCGGCGCTCCTTCCACGTGTAGAACTGCGCCGAATGGTTGACGGACCCGCGGTTCCATTTGTCGTTGACGAAGGCCGCGACCTCGCCGAAGACGTAGAAGTCGTTCGCCTTCGCGGCGCCGTACTTCTGCGTCAGCCGCTGCTGGAGCGCCGGCAGGAAGCGCCGGTTCCAGGTGACCCGCGGGATGTGCACGGCGGTGTCGATCCGGAAGCCGTCGACGCCCATGTCGATGTAGGAGTTGTAGGCGTCGATGAGGTACTGCTGCACGACCGGGTTCTCGGTGTTGAAGTCGGCGAGGTCGTCGTGCAGCCAGCAGGAGCGGGCGTCCTCGCCTTCCCAGTTGCCGATCCAGCACTGGTGGTACAGCGACGCGGGGAACATCTTCGCCGTCGGGCTCGGCCACTGGCAGTGGTGGTTGGCGTAGCCCTCGGGACTGAACGTGCCGTTGGTCGCGCCGTAGTTCGGGCACGTGTTGCCGGCCGGCGCGGTCGTGGACCACAGGTCGCCGTTGTAGGCGCGGCCGAGCGCGTTCTCGTCGAGCGGGTTGTACGTGGCGCCGGCGACCTTCTCGCTGTACATCCAGTCCCACTGCCCGTCCCGCGCGCCCCACACGGTCGGCACGTACAGGCCCTTCGCTCCCCAGCGGGAGCTGTGGTTGTAGACCACGTCCTGGTAGATCTTCATGCCCTTGGCGTGCGCGGCGTTGATGAGGTCCTGGTAGGAGGCGCCGGCCGACTCGAGGCGCGGGTCGACGCGGAAGAAGTCCCAGCCGTGGTAGCCGTGGTAGTCGTAGTCGGACCGGTTGAGCACGACCGGGGTGATCCAGACGGCGGAGAAGCCGAGGCCTTTGATGTAGTCGATCTTGTCGACGAGGCCCTTGAAGTCGCCGCGGAACATCGGGTCGTTGTTCGCGGCGTTGCCGGACTTGACGTGCTGGCTGCCGCCGCGGTCGTTGGCCGTGTCACCGTCGTAGAACCGCGCGGTGAGGACGAAGTAGATGCTCTCCTTGCGCGGGTCGCCGCCGAGCATCGACCCGCCCGCCGGCAGCGGCGGCGCGTCGCCGGTGGTGACGGTGACCGTGCTGGACGCGCCGGAGAGGTTGCCTGCCGCGTCGACGGCCTTCACGGTGTACGAGTAGGTCGTGCGCGGCGCGAGCCCGCCGTCGATGTAGCCGTTGCCCGCGCTGGTCAGCAGCACCGGTCCCGGGGTGCGGGTCAGCTGGTAGCCGGTGACGCCGCGGTCGTCGGTCGAGGCCGTCCAGGCGAGGGTGACGGTGATGTGGTCGGCGGTCGCGGTGACACCGGTCGGGGCCGAGGGCGGCGTCGTGTCCGGCGGGGTCGCCGCGCACGGGTCGGTGGCGCCACCGGTGACGACCCCACCGGCGACCTTCGTGGTGCCGGCGTTGACGCGGTAGTTGGCGCCGTTGTTGTTGTCCCAGGTGCCGGAGCCGTTGTTGAACACGGCCTGCATGCCGGTGGCGGCGCCGAGCGCGACGGTCTTCTTCACCCAGCCGGCGCAGGCGGTCTCGTTCATCGGCACGCCGGGCACCGTCGTCCACGCCTCGCCGGTCGGCGCGTAGTGGATGTTCACCACCGGCCAGCTCTTTCCGGCGGTGGAGTAGAAGACGGTGGCGGTGTTGCCGGTCGGTGGCGGTGTGGTCGGGGTCGGCTGGCCGCCGCACGGGTTGCCGGTGCCGGCCACGCCGCCGGTGACGGTCACGTCGCCGCTGCCGAGGGCATAGTTGCGGCCCGAGTTGTTGTCCCAGGTGCCGGCGCCGTTGTTGAACACCACCTGCAGCCCGGCGGCGGTGCCGAGGTCGATGGTCCTGCTGTACCAGCCGGTGCAGGCGGACGTCATCGCCACACCCGGCACGGCGGTCCAGGCGCCGCCGTTGGGCGCGTAGTGGATGTTGACGGTGCTCCAGGCGGCGGTGGGCTTGTAGTAGACGGTGACCGTGGTGCCCGCCGCGGCGAGCGACGGGACGATCAGCAACGACGCGAGAAGCGTCAGGACGGCGATCAACAGCGTTCTTCGGGACGACACAGGGAGGCTCCTTGCGTGCATCGATGCGGTGGCGGGCCGACCGACGTGACAGCCTTGGCGGGGCATGGCAACGCGTGGAGGAAGACTGATCGGACCGATTGACACATGTCAAGCTTCTTGCAAAAATCGCCGCCTCGTTTCCAAACGGATGCGGCTTGAACTGCAGAAACGCTTCGGCTGCCTTGCAAAGATCAACAGGTCTTTACCGGCGCGTTACGGGGAGCTAGCATCAGGGCGCTCTTGCAAGACTTTGCAACTTCTGCAAGTCACCTACAGTGGAGCGTATTCGTGAAGCGTCCCCTCATGCTCGCGGCCGTCCTGGCCCTGACAGCCGTCGGGCTCAGCGCCCCGCACGCGGCCGCGTCGTCGAACCGCGGCGACGTCACCGCACACCTCTTCCAGTGGCCGTGGCGCGACGTCGCGCACGAGTGCCGCGGCACGCTCGGCCCGGCCGGCTACGCCGCCGTGCAGGTCACCCCGCCCCAGGAGCATGTCGAGTTACCCGCCCAGGGTTATCCGTGGTGGCAGGCGTACCAGCCGGTCAGCTACAAGCTCGACAGCCGCTACGGCAGCCCCCGCGAGTTCGCCGGCATGGTCGAGACCTGCCACCGCGCCGGGGTCAAGGTGTACGTCGACGCCGTCATCAACCACATGTCCGGTCAGACCGCCGGCGGGACCGGCAGCGGCGGCACCCGCTTCGGCAAGTACGACTATCCCGGCCTGTACGACACCACCGACTTCCATCACTGCGGCCGCAACGGCGACGACTGGATCCACGACTGGAACGACGCCTGGGAGATCCAGAACTGCGAGCTGCTCGGGCTGTCGGACCTCGCGACCGAGCAGGAGGACGTCCGCGCCGACATCGCGGGCTACCTCAACTCGCTGATCCGCCTCGGCGTCGACGGCTTCCGCATCGACGCGGCGAAGCACATCCCGGCCACCGACATCGCCGCCATCAAGGCTCGGCTGCACCGCCCCGCGTACCTCTACCAGGAGGTCCTCGGCAACGCTCCGATCCCGAAGTCGGACTACCTGCGCAACGGCGACGTCATCGAGGACGCCTACGGCCAGCAGATCAGCCGGGTGGTGAAGACCGGCAGCCTCAGCTGGCTCGACCAGTTCGGCGAGGCGTGGGGCTTCTCTCCCGGCGGCAGCGCCGTCGTGTACGTCGACAGCCACGACACCGAACGGGACCAGAGCGGCGCGACACTGACGTACAAGGACGGGCCGCTCTTCGCGATCGGCAACGCGTTCTCGCTCGCGTGGCCCTACGGTCACCCCCTGGTGCTGTCCGGCTACGGCTTCACCGGCACCGACGCCGGCCCGCCGGGTGCCGCGGCGAACGGGGACCTGCGCCCGGTGCGGTGCGGCGGCGTCACCAGCGGCCCCGGCGGCTGGCTCTGCCAGCACCAGGACACCCTGACCACGGGCATGGTCGGCTTCCGCAACACCGCCGGCGCCGCCCCGGTCAGCCGCTGGTGGAGCAATGGCGCGAACACCAACGCGATCGCCTTCGCCCGCGAGGGCCGCGGCTACATCGTGCTCAACCGGGAGACCACCGCTCTGACCCGCACGTTCGACACGGGCCTGCCGGCCGGCACGTACTGCGACGTCACCAGCGGCACCGTGCGCGGCAACCGCTGCACCGGCCCGACGGTCACCGTCGGCAAGGGCGGCGCGCTGAGCACGACGGTGCCGGGCCTCAGCACCCTCGCGATCGACGTCCAGCACCGCGTGTCCCGCCCGGTCGCCGCCGCCGCACCGGCGGTCGGCTTCTCGGCGTACGCCGTGGTCGCCCCGGGCGAGCGTCTGGTCCTCGTCGGCAACGCCCCCGCCCTCGGCGCGTGGAACCCGGCCGCCGGCGTGCGGTTGTCCTCCGCCACATATCCACAGTGGACGGCCCAGGTCCGCGTCCCGGCGGGCACGGCGATCGAGTACAAGTACGTGAAACTGGCCGCCGACGGCACGGTCATCTGGGAGAGCCGCCCCAACCGCACGGCCACGGTGCCCGCCGACGGCTGGCTGTCCACATCGGACGGCTGGGAGGCCGGCGCCACCGTCCAGGGCGACGTGACGCTGCACGTCTCCGAGTCGCCGGGCCAGCAGCTCTACGTCGTGGGCGCCGCCCCGTCGATCGGGTCGTGGGACCCGGCGAACGCGGTGCCGCTGACGAAGGCGGCGGACGCCACCTGGACCGGCCAGGTGACCCTGCCGGGTTCGGCGGTCATCGAGTACAAGTACATCCGCAAGGACGCCGCCGGCACGGTGACCTGGGAGAGCGACCCGAACCGCACGGTCAGCACCCCGTCGGGCGGCACGGTCACCCTCGACGACACCTGGCGCTGACGCCTTCCGCCGGCGTTCCATGACACGGGGGCCGGCGCACCGCGGTGCGCCGGCCCCCGTTCACGTTCCCCGCCGGGGTCAGGCGGGTTCGATCCAGATGTTGCGGTAGCGGACGTTGGCGCCGGCGTCGTTGTGATCCTGCAGGCGGATCGGCAGCGGTGCCGCCGACTCGGCGGCGCCGTTGCCCGTCGGGCCGTCGATCTGGATGTCGTTGTGGATGGTGACGCCGTTCCAGACGACGGTGACGCGGGCGTTCTCCGTCTTCGTCGTGCCGTTCCAGCGGGCCGCGCGGAACGTGATGTCATACGTCTGCCACGTCTCCGGTGCCGTACCCGCGTTGCTGTCCGGGGCGCGCTTGAGATAGATGGCGCCGCACTCGTTGTTGGCGAGGGCCGGCTTGCCGTACGTGTCGAGCACCTGCAGCTCGTAGCGGTCCTGCAGGTAGATGCCGCTGTTGCCGCGGGCCTGGCCGGTCACCTCCAGGGGCAGGTTCGGCAGCCAGAACTCCACGTGCAGCTTGAAGTCGCCGAAGGTCTGCTTGGTGCGCAGGTCGCCGCCGAGGACTTCGGTGGAGCCGCCGGACACCGGCCAGGTGGCGGCGGAGCCGTCGCCGGCGGCGAACGCGTTGAGGTTGCCGCCGTCGAACAGCTGCACGCGGCTGGTGCCGTTGTGCGTCCACACCTGCTGCGCGCCGCCGGTCGCGTCGGCGATCTGCAGTGCCGTGCCGTTGGCGGTGCCGCCGCCCACGGCGTCCAGGACCCGGCCGGACTGCGGGTTGAGCAGCGTGCCGTCGGCCTGCGTGCGCCAGATCTGGGCGCCGCTGCCGTTGCAGGTCCACAGCTGCACCAGGGTGCCGGCCGCGGTGGCGCCGCCGGCGACGTCGAGGCACCTGCCGAGGGCGCGCAGGGTGTCGCCGGAGCGGGTCCAGCTCTGCGCCGTCGTGCTGTTGCAGCCCCACAGCTGGACCTTGGTGCCGTTGGCGGTGCCGGCGTTGCTGACGTCGACGCAGCGACCGCCGATGCCGGTGATGGTGCCGGTGCGGTCCGCGGGCGGCGGGCCGACGGTGAGGCTGTCGAGGTTCACGTGCCCGATGTCGCCGCTGTCCACTGTGTACGCGACAGTGTTGCCGCCGGCCCGCAGCTGCACCTGGTCGACCTTCGAGGCCCAGGTCTCCCAGTCGGTGGTGCTGGCCAGGGAGGCCTGCCGGACCTTGGTGCCGTTGACGTAGAGGCTCACCGTCTTGGTCCCAGCCGACGGGTTGGGCCCGTTGCTGTAGCGCAGCGAGAGGTCGTAGGCGCCGGCCGTCTGCGTCGTGACGCTGAACGTGGTCGCCGCGCCGGTCGTACCGTAGCCGGCGACGAAACCGGAGCCCGTGTATCCACTGTGGTCGGTCGCCACGCGCGCGCTGCCGCTCAGGCCCGCGTGCTCCGCCTCGAGCCGCCCCGGCTGCGGCAGCGTGCCGTCGACGAGGGAGTTCAGCGTGTACCACGCCTCGGTGCTCCACAGCGAAGCGCCGGTGCTCGACGTGAAGGGCCGCGGGGACCGCAGGTAGACGACCCGGCCGGGCTTCAGACCGGCCAGCTGCACGTTGACCTTGAGCCGGTCCGCGGACACCGTCGCCGACGTGACCTGCAGGGTCTCCTCGTCGACCTTCGGGCCGCCGTAGGCGGGCGTCGGCACGTAGCGCCACTGCTTCGCGTTGTACGAGGCCGCGGTCGCGCCGGCCACCGGTTGCGTGTATTCGAGCTCGAAGCCTCCGGCAACGGCCCGCATCGCCTTGATCTCGAACGCGGAGCCGCCGTTGGCGGTGAGCTTCTGCAGGCCGTAGGTGAGCTTGCCGTCCTGGCCCCAGTTGCCGCCCGCGCCGAGCCCGCCCACGTAGAACGCGCCGTCGGGGCCCTGGCTGAGCCGCAGCACGCCCATCTCCAGGCCCTGCGTCATGCGGAAGACGGCGCCCTGGTATTCGCCGCCGACCTTCTCCAGGTACGCCCGCTGGATGCCGCCGTAGGTGACGTCACCGAACAGCAGCTGCCCCGCGAACGGGCCGCTTCCCAGCAGCAGCGGCGTGCTGGGCGAATTGGCGATCTCGTTCTGCGGCAGCCACAGCACCGGCTGGGTGACCGGCTGGGTGTCGAACGGGCCGTCGGGGTTGGTGTAGTGGCCGAAGAACCGGTCCTGCTTGATGCGCACCAGCTTCGAGGCGGGCAGCCAGCCGCCCTGGTTGTCGGTGACGAAGATGTCGCCCTCGGGGCCCCAGCCGATCCCGTCGGGGGTGCGCAGGCCACCGGCGACGTACTGCACCGCGCCGGTGCTGCGGTTGATCTTCAGGCTGGTGCCGCGGTTCGGTGAGCCCTGCGGGTCGGTGGTCGCGCCGCCCTGGTTGATGGACACGGACAGGTTCAGGTAGAAGAAGCCATCCTTGTACAGCAGGCCGAACGCGAACTCGTGGAAGTTGCCGTCGTAGGGCCACGTCGCGACGGTCCGGTACTGGTCGATCTGGCCGTCGCCGTTGGTGTCGTTGAGCTCGGTCAGCTCGTGCTTCTGCGACACGTACAGCTTGCCATCGACGTACTTGATGCCCATCGGCTCGCGCAGGCCGGTCGCGATCCGTGTGTAGGTCACCTGCGACGGTGACGTGGCGCCGGTGACGCCGGACAGCAGGTAGACCTCGCCGACGGTGGTGTTGCTACCGCCCCAGGTGGTGATGGCGAGGCGCCCGTCCGGGAGCCAGTCCATGGCGCTGACCTGCGGCTGGAAGCCGTTCGGCCGGAGATTCGTCAAGGTGTACCCGGGGTGCACGGCGTTGAGCGGGAGGCCGTCGCCGGGGCTGTCGGCGGCGCCCTCGCACTCCTTGCGGCCGGGCGCGGTGACCCGCACGACCCCGGAATCGGTGCTGAGCACCGAGTTCGGCACGACCGTGAACGCGGACGCGCCCGGCGGGCGCCATTCGAGAGTGAGCTGCTGGCCGCCGGTGCGCTCGAAGTAGTCGATGCGCAGCGCGTGGTAGCCGGTGGTGAGGGTGACGGTGCCGTCCATCGCGGTGGCGCCGTGCAGCCCGTCGTGGTTGACGACGGTCGCGCCGTCGACGAGGAGCCGCGAACCGTCGTCGCTGGTGAGCCGGAAGACGTACGACCCGGCGGCGGCCACGTTGACGTTGCCGATCACCTGGGCCTGGAAGAGGTCCTCGAGGCCACCGAAGTCGGCGGCGGTGCTCCAGTCGACGGTCGGCATGAGCTTGTCGACGTTCGGCGTCTGCCCGGCTTTGAGGGTGCAGATCGAGCTCAGGGGTGTCTGCACGTCGAAGACGCGCAGGGTGACACCGGGTTCCTGCGGCGGGACGGCGGCCCGCGCCGGGGTGACGGGCAGCAGCCCGGCCACCAGGACGGCGGCGGCCGCGCCCAGGATGGTTCTGCGCATCGAGCGCTCCAGAGGGTAGGAGTGTCGGACGGCACAGGCCGTCAGGACCTCCCGCGCGCGCTCGCCGAAGGGCGTCACGGGTCACCATCGGACGCCATTGGCGGTGGCGGCCATCGATGTGCACGCCACGCTAGAAGACTTCTGCTCGAATGTCCATAACTTCTGCTGCTGTTGCGGAAAGTCAGTCCGCTTCCATGGTCTCGGCGATCCGGTCGAGGCGAGCGAGGACCCCGGCGCCGACCGGCCGCAGGGTGGTGCCGGCTGGGACCTCGTCCGGGTACCCGTAGCCGCGCAGGTGCTCGAAGCACAGGGCCGGCGCGTCGCAGGGCCCGTCGGTCCGCTGGACGCCGACCACGAACGACGTGCCGTGCCCGTCGGACATCCGCACGACGAGCGTGAACCGCTCGAGGTTGACCCCGTCGGCGTGGAAGCCGGCCGCGACCGGCACCACCGGCCGCAGCCCGCGGTCCCGCAGCGCCGCGGCGAACCAGCGCTCCTGCGCCGCCACCTGCACCGCGACGATCCCGGCGGCGAGGACGACGGCCGTCCCGGCGAGCGCCGCCCGCCGCCGCCGTCCCGCGTCGATGGCGAGCGCTGTCAGCACATGGGCGGCGAAGGCGAACCCGGCCCACAGCGCGGTGGTCTCGACCGCGTCCCGCCACTGCGACCCGGCGAGGACGCCGGTCCCGGCGACCGGCACCAGGAAGACGGGCACCAGCGTGTGCGGCCACCGGCGGCCGCTGCCGCTGCGCCCGGCCTGGATGCCCCACACCGACACGGTGGCCACCACCGCCGCCGCCCAGACCGCGGCGCTCTGCACCACCGGCGGCCCGGTGAGGGCGCTCCAGCCGTCGCCGAGCATCATCGCCAGGACGATCCAGGTCGCGATTCCTGAGATCGTCCCGAACACGGCCGCCGACCATCGCATCGACGCCAGTATGCCCTGCTGTCAGAAGGTGCAGGGGGTGTCGTACTCCGGGCGGACGACGCGCGTGCGCGGGGACACCTTGCGCACCGCGGCGGTCAGCGCGTCGAGGCGGGCCGCGTCGGCCGGGGCGGCCTGCGGCGGGTTGCGCAGCTCGGTCTCGAAGTTGTCCCAGTGCACGGGGACGACCACCTTCGGCCTGCCGAGCGCCTCGATGAGCCGGGGCACGTAGTCGTCGGTGGCGGTGCTGGACGGCAGCGCGACCATCGCCACGTCCGGGTCCAGGCCGGCGAGGTTGCGTTCGACGAAGTCGCTGCCGCCCATGAAGAACACCGACGGGCCGCCGGCGATCCGCAGCTGAAACGACAGGGTGTCGCCCTCGGGCAGGTCCGCGATCGTCCGCGGGGGCGGCGGCGGGCTGACCCGCACGCCGGGGAACGCCATCGAGTAGGCGGCGTTGCGGCTGTGCAGCGACGCGACGACCTCGACGGTGTGGTCGCCGAAGTCGAGGACCTCGCCGCCCTTGACGGGGCACAGCTGCCCGCCCGGCACGCCGCTCGCGAGCCCGAGGTGGTAGGCGGTGAGGGTGCCGACGACGCGGGCGCCGGTGGTCGTGGCGATGTGCGGCACGTCGGCGAAGTGGTCCCAGTGGGTGTGCGTGACGAGGACCGTCCCGGGCCTGCCGACGCGGGCCGCGATGGCGCCGGCGTCGACGGTCAGCGGCGTCTGCGGCCGGAACGCGCCGCTGAACAGTCCGGTGTCGAAGCGGCTCAGGTACGGGTCGACGAGCAGGGTCCGCGCCCCGATGTCGACCCGCCAGCCGGCGGTGCCGAACCAGCGGAACACGCCGGTGCGGCCTTTCGGCCCTTTCGCCACCGAAGCTGAGACCGAAGCTGAGGCCGAGGCAGGGGTCGAGGCGAGCGCGGGCACGACCGGCAGCGCGGAGGCCGGGACGACGGCGACGGCGGCGGCGGTACGGATGAAGTCACGACGATCTGGCATGCGGCCACCCAAGCAGGGCCGGCCGCCGCCTGTCCAAGATCAGATGGCTGCTGAGGCCATACTCGTTCGGCTATCACCGCAGGTCACGCAGGCCTTCGACGGCGACGAGGGCGGCCCGGCCGAGGGTGGCGTCGAGCACGCCCCGGGGCGCGCCGGACCGCACGAACGCCGCGACGGCGTAGCGCCCGCCGCCGGGATACTCCGCGACGCCGACCTCCATCGCGTGGCCGGGCAGTGTGCCGGTCTTGCCCGCCACCCGTACATCGGCCGGAAACGCCGCGGCGAGCCTGGTCGCGAACAGCTGGCGGAACATCAGCCCGCGGACCGCCCCGCACGCCGCGGGCGGGCCGGCCTCGTCGCGCCAGATGAGGCCGAGCAGCCGGGTCATCTCCTCCGGCGTGCTCGACGTCGTCCGCGCCGGGTCGAACACCCGCAACGCGCCGACCCGCTCCGGCGGCAGCGCCGGGAACAGCCGCGCGAACTCGGCGGCGTCGCGGGCGCCGACATCGTCGAACATCGTCTCCAGCAGCTGCCGCGGGCCGCCGGCGATCCTGGTCCGGTGCAGGCCGAGCTCGGCGGCGAGCAGCGGCACCACGTCCGGCCCGACCCGGCGGAGCAGGACGTCGGCGGCGGTGTTGTCGCTGACGGTCATCGTGAAGTACGCGAGGTCCCGCAGCGACAGCTCGACGTCGTCGACGCAACCGGCGGTGCCCCAGCCGCCGAGCCGGTCCCCGGTGCGCACCAGGACCCGCTCCGCCGGGTCGAGCGCGCCCGCCGACACCTGCCTGGCGAACTCGAGCACGATGAGAACCTTCACGACCGAGGCGAGCACGACCCGCTCCCCGGCGCGGCTGCCGGCCTCCCGGCCGGTGTCGACGTCCCGGGCGTGCAGCCACCCCTCGACCCCGGCACCTTCGAACACGGCGGCCACCGCCTCGTTGATCGACATAGGGTCAGCCTATGGCGGACCTCGCACGGCACCTGCGGTACTTCCTGGTCGTCGCCGACGAGCTGCACTTCAGCCGGGCCGCCGAGGTGCTCGGCATCGCGCAGCCGCCGCTGAGCCAGGCGATGCGCCGCCTGGAGCGCGACCTGGGGGTGACGCTGTTCGACCGGCTGCCACGCGGCACCGAGCTGACCGCCGCCGGGCACGCGCTGCGCGACGAGGCGGAGCGGTTCCTCGCCGCGGAGCAACGGCTGCGGGCGCTCATGCACAGCATCCGCGACGGCGACCTCGGCACGCTGCGCGCCGGGGTGCCACCGGAGACGCCCGCACCGGCGCTCGGGGAGCTGCTGCGCCGCCTCGCGCGGGACGCTCCGGGCCTCGACGTCGACCTGCAGGAGCTGTCCACGGCGGAGCAGCTCGACCAGCTCGCCGGGGCGCGGCTCGACGTCGGCCTCGTCCACCACCCCGTCGACGCCGCCGACCTCGCCCGCGGGCCGGTGACCCGGGTGCGCCTCGGGGTGGTGCTGCCCCGCACGTCGCCGCTGACGCGCCTGGCCGAGGTCGGCCTGGACCGGCTGGCCGGCCACGGGCTGGTGCTGTTTCCGCGGTCGACGGCGCCCGGCTGGTACGACCACCTCCTCGCGGTCTGCGGCGAGCACGGCTTCACGCCGAGCCGGATCCGCCACGCCCGCAATCCGGAGTTCCTGTGCGGGCTCGTCCTCGCCGGACTCGGCCTCGGTCTGGAGCGGGAGTCGGCGGTGCGCCGTGAGCCCCGCTTGACGTGGCGCCCGCTGACCGGTGACCCGCTCTGGCAGGAGACGTCCGCCGTGTGGCCGGCCCGCAACCCGCACCCCGCCGCGGCCCGCTTCGCCTCGGTCGCCGCCGAGGTGCTGCGGGCCTCACCCGGCCCGCCGGACCGGATCGTCGGCGCGCCCGGCCCCTGGTCGGTGGTCTACAACGAGGCCTAGAGCAGCGTCTCCTGGTGGGGGAACGTGAGCCGTGCCGTCGTGATGCCCTGCTCTTCGTTGAGCTCGCGCTCCTGCACCTGCGCGTAGTTGCGGCCCCGGTGGTGGGTGTTGCGCATCCGCACCACGTTGGGGAAGCGGCCGACGGCGCGCATGTCGCCGAGACCGGACAGGAAGACGAGCTGGATGCCGTTCGCCGCCGCGACCCGCCGCTGCAGGTCCAGGAACGCGACGTAGTTGGCGGAGCCGAGCGGGTTGTCCATCGGCAGGACACCGAGGCCCGGCACGTCACCGCCGCGGTTCGCGGCGCGCAGCCGGGCGAGCATGCAGAACAGCAGCAGACTGATCGTCACCTTCTCCCCGCCGGACCACTTGCTCATCAGCTCCACCGGCTGCCGGTCCTCGCCGAGCTCCGTCGACGGCTTCAGCACGCGGGCGGTGAAGTTGCCGCGGCCGACGACGGCGGTGGTCGCCTCCCACACCAGGCTCAGCCCGTCGGGGATGGTCTCCTGCCGGGCGACGAGCCGCTCGACGAGCCGCTCCACCCGGCTGCGCAGCGTCGCGTCCGTCGTGTCCACTGTGGAGCGTGGGCCGACGTCGAGGAACCGCCGGTTGCGCAGATGGTCGGCGAGGCCCGGCGGCAGCTGCGCGTGATGCTGCGCCCGTTGCAACGTCTTGAGGCCCTCGCGGACCTCGGCGCACAGCGCGGTCACCACGAGGTGCTTGTCCTTGTCGACGGCCTCCAGCTCACCGGCGAGCGCGTGCCGGTAGGTCCGCAGCTCATCGGCGAGTCCTCCTTCCGGCCCGGTCGGCAGGTCGGCGGTGTGCTCGCCGCGGAAGCGGTCGCGGACCTCGGCGGTGACGGCGGCGAAGCGTTCCTCGCCGGCCCACCGGTCGACGCGGTGGACCTCGGCGGCGAACTGGTTGCGGGCGGCGGCGACCGCCTTGTCGGCCGCCTGCACCGCCCGGCGCGCCGCGCGTCCCGCTTCCCGGGCGGCCTCGACGTCGCCGTCGAACGCGGGCGTGCCGGCCGTCCCGCTCTCCCCCAGGTCCGCCTCCAGGTCACCGGCGAGCCCTTGGAAGTCGGCGGCGCGGCGGTGCTGGAGCTCGGCCGCCTGCGCGGCCGCGGCCTGCCGCTCCCGGGCTGCCCGTGCGGTCCCACCGGCGGCGTCGAGCTGCTCCTGCGGGTTTTCCGCCGCGTGTACGACCCGTGGCAGCTCCTGCGGTGCCGGGCGGCCCGCGGTCCGGTCGGTCAGCTCCCGGCGGGCCGCGTCCCGCTCGGCCTCCGCCCTGGTGGCGGCGGCGCGGGCGGCGAAGTGCGCCTGCTCGGCGAGCTCGGTGTCACGGGCGACGAGCGCGGGGTCCGCGGCCTCAGGGGTGGCGGCGAGCTCGGCGGCGGTCTCGTGCTCCTCGGCCGTGTACTGCCGCAGCTGCCGGTCCAGGCCGTCGAGGCGCCTGCCGATCTCGCTGATCGTGGCCTCGAGGGCGTCGCCGGACGAGCGGCGCGTGTAGGCCTCGTCGGCGGCCTGATACGCGCTCATCGCCGCCGCCAGGCTCAACGCCTTTCCCGTGGCCTTTCCGTCCGCGACCCTGCGCAGCTCGTCCATCCTGGCGCGGTGGCCCCTGGCCGTCGTCCGGTGCTGTTCGGCGTCGGCGGTGCGGCGGGCGGCGACGGTGGCATACCCACGCTCCTGCTCCTCCGCCTGGTCGAGGTGGCCTTCCAGGTCGGCGCGGCGGGCCGGGAGCTGCCGCAGCTCGGCCCGTTGCCGGTCGGCCTCGGGTGCGCGGCGGGACAGGTCGTGCAGGACACCGAGGCGGGTGGCGAGGACGCGGCGCAGCTCGGCGAGGCGTTGCTGGGTCTCGCGGAGCCGCCCGGCGCGCGCGTCGAGCTCGCCTCGGGCGGCGTCGAGGGTCCCGGCCCGGTCGCGGGCCTCGGCGAGCTGCTCCCCGACCCGCCGGTGCTCGGCGTCGAGGTGCTCGCGGTGCCCCGGCGGGCACCGGTCGGCCAGGTGCCGCAGCTGGTCCTTGAGCCGCAGGTCGTGATCCCGCGCGTCGAGCAGGTCCTGCACGCGCTCGCCCCGGTCCCGCCGCCCCTGCGCCCGCCGGTCCGCTTCCCGTGCGGCGGCGGTGCGGTCGAACATCGCCGGCGCGGGCGCCAGGACGAACCCGTGTCCGGTGTCCCGGCCGGCTGTGTCCCGGCCCGTAGCGGCGTCGAGCTGGGCCGTCGTGGAGATCTGGACGGCGCTGATCGGGAACAGCCGCGCCCCGTCGAGGGCCTCGCGGGCCCTGCCGAGGTCGGCCCCGTCGTGCAGGAGCAGACCCCCGACGAGGTGCGGGACCCGGTCGACGGCGGCCGCCCACCTGTCCTGCGGCACGTTGTCGGCGAGGTGGTGCCAGCCCGTGCTCGCCGGGATGCGGGCGGCGGCCAGCACATCGGCGGCCCGTGCCAGGTCCAGGGACGCCGGCAGCAGCCCACGCGGCGACGCCAGGGCCTGCACCGCCCGGTCGTCCTCGGCGTCGGCCACGGCGAGCTGGATCCGCTGCCGGTCCGCGCCGACGATCGCCTCCGAGAGCTGATCGACGAGCAGCCGGTGCTCCCCGACCGGGTCGACGACGTCCCGCTCGGTCAGCGCCGTCAACCGCGGGTCGGTGGCCAGGGTGCCGATCTCGGCGAGCAGCGGCGTCCGCACGCTGTCGAGCGTGGCCAGCTGCCTGGTCAGTTCGGTGACGGCGGCGTGCACCGCGGCGCGCTCCCGCTCGTGCCCGGCCCGGTCCGTGTCGAGCCGCTCGGCCTGCGCCGGCAGTTCCTCCGCCAGCTTCCGCGCCGCCTCGTCGTCGTCCTCTTGGGCCGCCCCGAGCGCCGCCCTGAGGGCCGCTTCGAGAGCCCCCGAGGCTTCCAGGGTGGTGTCGTCCTCCACGGCGGGCGTGAGGTGGCCGGCGGTGGTGGCGGTGTGCAGGTCGTGGTCGAAGGCGGCGAGGTGCTGCTCGATCGCGCGGTGCCGGCCGGCGAGGCCGCCGAGGTCGGCGCGGAGGCCGTCGGCGAGCGCGCGGGACTTCGCCTGCTGCTCAGCGGCGTCCGCGGCCTGCCCCGTCAGGGTCGCGACCGTGTCGTCGAGCTCGGCGCAGGCGTCGCGCAGCGCGGACAGATACCCGGTGGCGGCCTCGGACCTGGCCCGGCGCAGCGGGGCGGCGCCGGCCTCCGCCTCGACCTGCCGGCCGCGGGCCGCGGCGAGCCGGGAGGTGAGCTGGCCGCGGTCGACGAGGACGGGGACGAGCTGCCAGGCGCGGTGCCGGCGGCGCCGGGCGAGCACCAGGGCAGCGGCGTCGTCGACGGCGGCGAGCGCGTCGGTGTGCCGGCGGGACGCGGCCTGCCACTGCTCCTCGCGCAGCAGCACGTCGAGGGCGGCGACCCGCGCGTCGGCGGCGTCGGCCGCGGCGGCCGCGGTGCCGGCCTCGGCCGCGTGCGCCGCGGCCTGCTCCGTGGCGTGGGCGGCCGCGCCGGTGAACGCGGCGGTGAGGCGCAGCGCCGACCCGCGGGTCGTGGCGGCCCCGGTCGTGGCGGCGGTGACGGCGGCGCGGGAGCGGTCCAGGACGGCGAGGAGGTCGACGGCCTCGTCGCAGAAGGCGACCTCGGCGCGCAGGCGCGGCTGGCGGGCGAGGCGTTCGCGGGTGCCGCGCAGGATCGCGGCGACCTTCGTCGCGGACGTCGGCTCGGTGACGAGGCTCAGCAGGTACTGCACGAAGTCGTCGGACGTCTTGAACTTGAAGTGGTGCTCGATGCCGCCCTCGGAGGCGTTGATCCGCAGGATGGCGGTGAACAGGCCCGGGTCGAGGCCCCGGTCGTGCAGCGCCTGCGCCCACCGGTCCTGCTTGGTGGTGATGACGGGCTCGGCGGTGGCGGGCAGCGCCTCGACGGCCCTGACGAACTCCTTGAAGTCGGCGCCGGAGAAGGGCAGGCTCTCGATCTCGGGGCCGGGGCCGGGGGTGTAGGCGTACCAGCTCTGCTTCAGCCGGTCGTGGCCGGCGTTCGGGTCGGCGGGCTGGACACGGTCGGTCCACTCGTAGACCGCGCCGGTCACGAGCCGCCGGCCGGTCGGGTCGGTCCACTCGACGACGACGTGGCCGGTGTCGGCGCCGAGGACGCAGTCCTCCAGGTGCCGGCCCGTGGTCGCGGTGGCCAGGAAGTCCCGCCGGTCGGGGCGGATCAGGGCGCAGACGAGCGCGATCAGCGTCGACTTGCCGCCGCCGTTGCGCATCCACAGGATCGTGTCGAGCGGGCGGCCGTCCCGTCCGGTGAGGTCGAGCCACACGTCACGGAACCGGGCCGCGGGCGAGCCCACGCGGTCGAGGTACACCCGCCGCATCTGCCAGAGTCGGGCCGGTGCCGGCATCAGGCGGCCCCCCGTCGCACCGAGCGGAGCGCTTCGAGGGCCTCGCCGCCGGCCACGTCGGCGACGAGCAGCCGGAAGCGGTCGGTCAGCTGATACGAGGTGGTGCCCATCTGCGGCAGCTGCCTGGCCGCGCCGCGCTCGACGAGCCAGCCGAGGACCTCCAGCACCGCGAACTGGGTGCAGCCGCGCGCCGGCCCCGGCAGGCGGTCCTTGGGCTTGAAGGCGGCGGTGCGCCGGTACACCTCGGCGGCCTTGCGGGCCTGTCCGTCGACGGTGTCGGGGTCGCCGGAAAGGGCGAGGACCCGGTCGATCGCGTCGCGGACGAACTTGTCCAGCGCCGCCACCTCGACGAGCTTCACGTCGGTGCCGTCGAGGTCGACGTCGTGCGGGAACGCGTACGCGGCGATGCCGAGCACGACCAGCCCGGCGATGAGCTTGTCGTCGGCGGCCATGCTGCCGCCGCGCAGGTCCGCCATCCGCAGCGCGAACACGCTGCCCGGCTGGGTGCTCAGGACGAGGCCGGTGCGGGGCGGCGCGCCCAGCACGACGAGGCCCAGGCCACCGGCGACGGTGTCGACGGCGTCGCGGAAGGCGGTGTTGGTGCGGTACCGCTCCAGCAGCTGCCCATAGGCGTTGCCGTCGGTCGGCCGGGCGCCGGTGCGCAGCCCGAACGCGACCAGCTCCGCCGCCGACCACACGTCCTCGATCGGGACCGTCACGCGTCTGTTCCTCCTTCTCGGCCACCCTCGTAGCGCACGAGCAGGTCGTCGCCCCAGGCGAGGGGGTGCTCGATGCGGCCGCCGGACCGCTCCGCGGACAGCGCCGAGGCGAGGGCGGTCAGGCCGGCGCCGCGGTCTCCGCCGGGATCCCCGCCGGGGTCCGCGACGTCGGGGGCGTAGGACCACAGCGCGGTGAGCAGCACCAGCTCGCGCAGGTCGTCTCCGGCAAGTTCGTCGATCAGCTCGGACAGCGGCTTCCCCGACGCGCGGCGCAGGATGCGGGTGGCCTCCTGGACCACGGCCGGCGGGTATGCCTGCAGGTCCACGCCCTCGGCCTCGTCGGGTGTCTCCGGCTCCACGTCGTCGGGGCCGGTGGCGCGGGGCGGGGCGAGCAGCATGTCGACGAGCCCGTCGAGGTGCGGCAGGCGCGGCACCCGCAGCCCGAGGACCCGGTCGCCGAACGCCTCCGCCACGACCCTGGCCTGGTCGGCGGGCGCGTCCAGGACCGGATGGAACAGCTCGGGCTCGATGTTGAGCAGCCGCAGGTGGACCCGGCGGGCGAACACCTGGCTCAGCTGGGCCTGCAGGAACACGCCCCGCGCGCCGGAGACCCGCTCGGCGAGGTCCAGGTGCACCCGGCGGATGCGGCGCAGGGTCTCCACCAGGTCACCGGACGCCTGCCGCACGGCGCTGTCCGTCTCCGTGTCGATGCCGGCCGCGACGTGGTCGAGGACCTCCGCGTCGGCCGCGATCCGGGCCTCGACGTGCTCGCGGGCCCGTGCGAGGCGGTGCGGCACGTCGGTGATCCAGTCGAACGCGCGCACGTCGCGGCGGGTCGCGTCGAGCACGTCGGCGAGCGACGCGGACATGGCCACCGACACCCGCTCGGCCTGCGTGGCGGTGCGGGCGGCGGCCTCGAAGCGCCGGTCCCGCAGCTGCCGCTGCAGCACGACGGAGAACGCGGCCTCGGCGTCGTCGACGTCCAGGTCGAGGCCGTTGAGGTACAGCATGACCGCCTGGTGCGAGGCGAGCACGACCGCGCCGTCGGGTCCGTCCTGCAACTGCAGGAGCTTGAACGCGTACTCCTCGCGCCGCGGCGGCGACGCGTGCGCGTCGACGAACTGGTAGACGAACGCGCCCTGGTTGTCGGCGTCGTTGAGCAGCCCTTTCACGACCCAGCGGGCCGCGTCCTGGTGGTCGGCGTGGGTACCGGCCGGGTGCATGACGGCGGCGAGCTCGGCGGTCGACTCGACCAGCTCGGCGAGGGTGATCTGCCTGGCGAACCCCATCGACGCGACCGCGATGTCGACCGCGGCGAGCGCGAGCTGCCGCAGGTCATAGGCCTGATGGACGCTGACGTGGGCGGCGTTGCGGACCAGCCGGGCGACCGGGTCGGTGAGGATCAGCGCCCGCCAGCGGGCCCGCATGGAGGCGTCGGCGGCCGGTGAACGGACCTCGGGCTGGTCGGAGCTGGTGACCGGGCCACTGTCGAACAGGTCCGGCTGCCACTCCACGCTGTGCCGCTCCTGTCCTGGTTGCCCTTGCCGCGGTCCGCAACACTATCGGCGGATTCGGGTGGCGGCCAACTCGCGGCCCCCGCACGTCGGGGGGATACCCTGCTGCTTGTGCTCGTCCTGCTGTTCATCGCCGTGGCGTACACGGTGCTGATCGCCCTCCACGCGTGGATGATCCGCCACCACCGCCTGGAGGGCGCGTACGAGCCGCGGGCCGCCCGCTGGCTCGCCGCCAGGTTCGGCCCGCTCCCCCCGCCCTTCGCCGCGCACCTCGACCAGCGCGAGGCCAAGGCGTTCGACCGGCTGCTGACCGGCGACCTCGACCCCGCCGCGTACCGTGACCTGATGGCGTCCCTCGCCGCCCAGGACGCCGTCGAACGCCCCCTCCGCGTCCCCCGCTAGCCGGGCGGCCCCAGGCCGATCGTTGCCCGGCCGGCGCCGCTGACCTGCATGGTCGCGGTGACGGTGCCGTCGGGGGTCAGGGTGAGCACCTTGCCGTCCCTGGTGGCGAGCAGCAGGTCGGCGCTCACCCACACCGCGGGCGCCGGGAAGTCCGCGCTCTGCCCGGTGGTGATGTCGTAGAGCCGCCAGCCCTCTGCCGCCCCGGGCGTCGGGGGGCCGGCCACGACGTACCTTCCGCCCGGCGACCAGGACAACGGGCCGGCCGGCATCGCCGTGACCATCAGCGAACCGCCCGGCTCGCCGGTCGTGGCGTCGAAGCTCTGCAGGCTGTCGACCAGCTCCGCCGCCTCGCCGCCGGAGCGGTCGGCGATGGGAAGGACGACCGCCCCGCCGTCCCGCGTCCAGGTGAAGGTGCACTGGCTGCAGTCGTACCGGCCGTGGTCGATCCAGTGCCTGCGCACCGCACCCGTCTCGGCGTCGATGACGGCGAACCCGACCCTGTCCGGATCCTTCTGCGTGATCCCGCCGACCAGCCGGTCCCCGGCCGAGCTCCAGTTGAAGTCGCCGACGAAGCCTGTCGTGTCGACGGTGACGGGGTGCGTGCCGCGGACGTCGACCAGCCGCACCGAGCCCGGACCGTCGACGACCAGGACACGGTTGCCGGCCGGGGCCGGTGACACCTGTCCGCTCATGGTGACGTACTCGCCGGTCGCCCGGTCGAGGACCGAACTGCCCACCCTGGTGACGACCCAGCCACCGGGCAGTTCGTTCGTCGTCCCTGTCGTCGGGGTCGTGGAGGTGCCCGGGAGCACCGGCGCCGCGTGGTCCGCACGGGGCAGGACCAGCCACGGCAGGGCGATGACCACCGTCGCCATGACCGCACCGCCGGCGACGGCGAGGCGGCGGGTCCTGCGGATGCTCCGGCCCTTGGCAATGCTGCGGGCGGCGAGCCCGGCCCCGGGGCCGCGCAGCTCGCCGGTCATCTCGTCGATCGTCTCGTGGAGCAGCTGCTCGAAGCGCATCAGTGCCGTCCTCCCACTTCGCTCCACTCGAGCTGTGGCACGAGCTCACGCAGCTTCGCCAGCCCGCGCGACGCCTGACTGGCGACGGTGCCCTGACGGCAGGACAGGACCGCCGCGGTCTCCTCGACGCTCAGATCCTCGAAATACCGCAGGATCAGCACAGCCCGCTGCCGCGGCGGCAACGCCTGCAACGCGTCCCGCAGCAGCAGCCGAAGCGCCGTGTCGGCGTCCACGTACCGCGTCCCAGCCCGCTCAGGCGGCTCCGCCACCGTGACCTCGGCCTGCCTGCGCCGGCTCCGCCACCCCGACGCGAACTCGTTGTAGATCATCCGCCGCAGGTAGGGCTCCGGCTCATCGATCCGCCGCCACCGCGCGAACGCCTTGGCCAGCGCACTCTGCACCAGATCCTCAGCAGCGTGCCTGTCCCCCGTCAGCGCGTACGCCGTCTTCAACAGAGCATGAGCACGCTGCTCGACGAAGACCGAGAACTCGGCCTCCTCGGGTGTCATCACGGCGGGCACCTCCTTCCCCCTTCCCTGACGCCGCCACCCCCGAAAACTTTGCATCCACAGATCCACACCCGCCGACCCATCACACTCCACAGCCCGCACGGGGTTCTTCATGATCCGGAAGAGTTTGTGCTGCTCTGGCGCAATGTCTTCCGGATCATGGGAAATAGGTCAGTGTCGATGGGTGGACCGGGGAGTACCAGGGTTCGGGCGGTGATCTTCGGGCCGGCGGGCTCGACCGGATGACAACGGAGGCGTCGGGTGAGGACGGCGCCGGTCCCACACCACCAACGTGGACACGACCGGGATGCGTGGACCTCTCACCCGACGGACGTGAAACGTGCCGGTGTTGTTCGGCGTTCCCGGGTGCGGGGGCGCGCCGGCCCGCACCGACGCGGAGCCGCGCGTGCCGGAATGCTGCGCCGGTGGGTGGGTCAGGTGGGGCCGGGGGCGGCGACCCAGTCGGGCAGCTGCTCGCGGTGGGTGAGCCAGTCGCGGGGGATGCCGGCCCGGCCCACCGCCGCGGCGACCACTCCCCCGGCGACGGCGGCCGTGGTGTCGACGTCGCCGCCGGCCTCGATGCAGGTCAGGATCGCCGCGCGGTAGTCGGCGAGGTGGGTCGCGGCGGCCCACAGGGCGAACGGCACCGTGTCCTGGGCGAGGACCTGCGAGCCGTTGCCCAGGACATACGCGGCTTCGGCGACGGTGGCGCCGAGCAGGCCGCGGGCGCGCTCCAGGCCGGTCTTCACCTGGCTGTCGACCTGATATGCGAGGACCGCGTCGAACAGCTCGACCGGCTCCAGCGGTGCCTCGACGAGCCTGGCCCAGCCCGCCTCGGCGGCCGCGACGGCGACGGCGACCGCGCCGAGGATGCCCTCGCTGTGCGCGTGGGTGACCTCGGCGGTGCGCATCGCGTCGAGTGCGGCGCCGCGGGAGTCCCCGGCGTGGAACGCCCCGAGCGGCGCGACCCGCATCGCGGCGCCGTTGCCCATCGACCCGAGCCCGTCGAACGCGGCGCGGGCCGCGTCCCGCCACGGGACACCGTCGCGGATCTGGTGCAGGATGACCACGGCGCCGCCGCCGTAGCCGCGATAGGGCTCATAGCGGCTGGCGAACGCGGTGGCGAGCCGGTCCCGGTCGATGCGCCCGTGGACGGCGAGCTCGTCGACGATCGAGCAGGCCATCTCCGTGTCGTCGGTCCACGGCCAAGCGCCGGGCGGCTCGTCTGCTTCGGTGATGTGGGACAGGGTCGTGCCCGGCACGAAGAACTGGGCGCCGACCGCGTCGCCGACGGACAACCCGTCGAGGCTTTCGTAACAGAGGTCGAGTGAGGTCATGTCGCGGCAATGATCCCACGAGCGTGGCATGGTTGTCCGATGCGCGAAGAGGTGACCGCCGACGGCCGCCCGGTCGGCCTCTATGCGGCCCTGCCCCACAGCGGCGAGCCCGCCTTCGTCCACGCCAACGTCCCCGAGGGTGCGGCGATTCTGGATCTCAGCCACTGCGGCGGCCGCCTCGCGAACCCCCTCACCGACCTCGGCCATCCCGTGGTCGTCGCCGACGACTCGGCCGCCATGCTCGCCCAGGTGCGGGCCGGGCGGACCGTCCGGTCCGACCTCGCGACCCTCGACCTCGGCGAGCGCTTCCCCGTCGTCCTGGTCGCGGGCACGGGCGTCAACGCGGCCGACGAAGAACGGCGCGCCGCCCTGCTGGCCGCCTGCCGCAGGCACTGCGCCCCCGCCGGTCAGGTCGTCATGCAGTGGCTGCCGCCGTCGTGGTTCGACAAGGCGGTGCCCTTCGCCGGCCGGATCGGCCCGGTCGAGTCCACCTTCGTCATCGAGTCCTTCGACGGCACGGTCCTGCACGGCCACAACACCTACCGCCTGGGCGACACCGTCTGGGACTACCGCAACTCGGTCCGCCGCCTCAGCCGCGCCGACCTGCACGCCGCCCTTGCCGGGGCGGGCCTGCGCTTCGACCGGCACCTGCGCGGCGGCAGGCAGTTCTTCTCCGCCGTCCCGCACCCGCCCTCCTGAAGCGACGGACGCCGTCCCGCGACCGCTCGCCGGAACATCCTGGCCGGCCAGCACGCGGGCGTTGCGCAGGCGGGTCAGCTTGGTCGCGTGACGGGCCGCGAGGCCGTGCCGGCGGGACTCGGCGAACTCCGCGCGGACCCGCTGACGCTCCTCATGACGGCGCTGCCGCTCGGCGCGGGCTGCCGCGAACCTGGCGTCCCAGTCGACAGACACCGAGCCGGAACCCGGCGCGTCCAGAGAAAAGTAGGGTCGTGACACGTGCCGCCTCCCCCCGGTAGGCGCTGTCCCATCATTTTCCCGGCCGCGCACACCCCGCGTCCAGCGGGCCGCCGCAACACGACGCATGGTGAGCGCCGAGTGTCAGGGCGTGACTTTGAGGGAGGCTTTGGCGGAGCGGCCGCTCTTGGCGCCGGTCAGTTCGACGGTGGCGGTGGTGCCCGCCTTCAGGGTGGCCGTCGGCATGGTCCACTCGACGGCGCCGGCGGTGGAGGCGGCCCTGGCGGTCTTCTGCACGCCGTTGACCTTGATGGTGACCTGCTCGCTCTTGGTGAAGCCGGTTCCGCTGACGACGACCGACGTACCCGGCTTCACGGTGCTGGGCTCGAGCTTGACCGCCGGGCCGGCGGGTGACGCGGGAGCCGAGGAGGAACGGGCGGCTGAAGGAGTTGTCGACGCGGACGCCGAGGCCGCCGGGCCGCCCGTCCAGCCGGCGATCTTCTCCCGGCCGGCGCCGAGCAGGCCACGACCCCACGGCGTCAGGGCGAGCACGATGATCAGCGGCACCGCCAGCAGGCGCAGCCGCCAGAAGAATCTGGAGATCGAGAAGCGCCGCCGGGGCCGGGCGGGCGGCGGCTCGGCGGGAGGTTCGTCGCGGGTGCGGTGGTCGGGTTCATCGCGGGCGTACCGCGGCATGAGCTCCTCATCACCATAAATGGCGACATTGCCCTGCATCGTGACACCCGGACCGATGATGACCGACGGCCGCTGCGACCGCTGCTGCTGCGGCACGACCGGCGCCTGATACTCACCAGGCGCCTGATACCCGCCAGGTGACTGCTGCACGGCCGGCGGATACGCGGACGCGGGCTGATACGCGGAAGGCCCAGGCTGAAACGCCGCGGGCGCAGGCTGATACGCGGCAGGCGCAGGCTGATATGCGGAAGGCGCGGGCTGATATGCCGCAGGCGGCTGAGGCGCCGCAGCCGACGGCGGCGCGAACGCCTGCGAGACCGGGGAGCCGTACACCCCGGGCGGCCCGGAGGTCTGATACACAGCCGGCGGCGCCGACGCCGGAAACCCGGCCGACGGCGGATAAGGGTGACCGGAAGGCGGCCCGGAAGCCTGATAGGCGGAAGCAGCCGGCACCCCTGAGGAAGGCGCGGCAGACGCCGCCGCCACCGTGTTGCCCAGCAGCAGTGCCCCGAAGGCGACCGGCAGCTCAGGCTGCTCCGGCACCACCGGCGCGAGCCCGAACCGCGCGTGCAACCGGCTCGCCACCAGCGGCAGCCGGCTCGACCCCCCGACCAGCAGGATCGCGTCCAGGTGCTCGGCCGGTACACCCGAACGCTGCAACACCCGGCGCGTCTCGTCGACGGCGCGGTCGACGAGCGGACCCGCGACCCGGTCCAGCTCCTCCCGCGTCAGATGCGTCGCCTGGTCGACCCCCGGCACGTGCACCGGCGCGGACGCGGCCCTGGACAGCATCTCCTTCGCGGCGCGCACCTCCGACCAGAACGCCATCCGGTCCCGGAAGTCCGCACCCGTGCGGGGCTGCTGCAGCCGCTGCCACAGCGACGCGTCGTGCGCCGCGATCTGCTGGCCCAGGTGCCCGACGAGCGCCGCGTCGACGTCGGTCCCGCCGAGGTCGTCGAGCCCCCCGGTGGCCAGGACGCGCAGCCCGCCGGGCGAGTCGACGGCGACGGTCACGTCGAGGGTGCCGCCGCCGAAGTCGAAGACCGCCACCGCACGCCCCGGCGCGATCCGCGAGCCGAGGACGCGCATGCAGTACGTCGCGGCGGCGACCGGCTCGTCCAGCAGCGTGACCCGCCCGAGCCCGGCGACCGCGGCGGCCTCGGACAGCACCGCGCGGCGCCGCGGACCCCAGTCGGCGGGGCAGGTCAGGACGGTGGTGCCGCCGGACAGGACCCCGGTCTGCGCGGCCTCGGCGGCGACCCGGCGCAGGATCGCGGCCAGCAGCTCGACGACCGGCACCTCACGGTCGCCGAGCAGCATGAGGCCCTCGTCGATGTGACCCTTCGGGTTGGGCTCGTAGCGGGCCGCGTCGGTCGCCATGTGCCGCTCGGCGTCGCGCCCGACGAACACGGTGCCGGACGCGTCGGCGAACACGGCGGACGGCAGCAGCGGGTTGCCGTCGAACAGCAGCGGGCGTGGCGTGCCGTCGCCCCGGTCGACGACCGCGACCGTGTTGGAGGTGCCGAGGTCGACGGCGAACCGCACCTGACCCTGCACCGCGCCACCCCCGAGCAATCGGACCGAACGCCGAATGCTACCTAGTACGCACCTGAGTACGAACACCGATGCCCGCAGCCTCACGGTCCGTGAGGATCACGGTATGGGGAGATACGGGGCGGGCGTCGCCCTGTTCGTGGCGGCGCGATGAAACGCGCCGGCCTGGGAGTCCTCTTCTACGCGGGGATCTACGGCGTGCCGTTCCTGCTCATCGTCGCCGTCATCCGCCGCGCCTCGAAGCCGTGGACCCCGACCCACGCGGCGGCGGAGGCGTTCGGGGCCACCACGGACACGCTGTTCATCACGTCGATGACCGCCGCTGTGGTACTGCCTGCGCTCGGCCTCCTGCTCTCGAAGGTCCTGGGCGAGCCCGGCTGGGCGAGGCACTTCATCGGCGCTCTCGTCGCGGCGCCGCTGCTCTTCGTCGTCCTGTGTGCCGCGGGCTCCACGGCGAGCACCCCGCTCGTCGGCCACGTCCCGGACGACCTGGAGACCCCGTCACCGGTGCGCGTGTGCGCCCACGACTGCCCCGGCGGCTAGGGTTTGCGGATGCCGGTGTTGTACGTCGTAGCCTGCGGCGGACGCCCCGCCGCCGACCTCCCCGCGTTCGTCGCCACCGCCCAGGCCGACGGGTGGACGGTCTGCGTCGTCGCGACCCCCGACGGCCTGAAGTTCCTCGACGAGCCCACCCTGCGCGCCCAGACCGGTTTTCCGGTGCGCTCGCAGTACAAGCGACCCGACGAACCCGACGTCCTGCCGCCCGCCGACGCGTTCGTGGTCGCCCCCGCCACCTTCAACACGGTCAACAAGCTCGCCGCCGGCATCAGCGACACCCTCGCCCTGGGCCTGCTCAACGAGGGCATCGGCCTGCGCCGCCCGGTCATCGTCGTCCCCACCCCCAACATCGGCCTGTCCCGCCACCCGGCCTTCGTGGCCGGTGTCCGCACGCTGCGCGAATGGGGCGTCATCGTCCTCTTCGACCCGGCCTCGGTCCCGCCCCTCGACAGCGACCCGACCACGCCGGCGCCGCCGTTCCCCTGGCCCGCCGCCACCGCGGCACTGCGCGAGCTGCCCCGATGAGCCGGCTCGCCGGCCCTGGCGGTCGAGCGGACCGTGGAGGGGGCGCTGTGCTGACCGGGGACGGGTGCCGGCTGTGGACGGAGGTCGGTGGAGACGGGCCGGCGCTGGTGTTCGTGCACGGCGGGCCGGGGTTGTGGGACATGGCCGGCGACCTCGCAACGATGTTCGGGGGGCGGTACCGGACCGTCCGGTGGGACCAGCGCGGGTGCGGGCGGTCGGAGCGGCGCGGGCCGTACACCTTGGACCGGAGCGTCGAGGATCTCGACGCGGTCGTCGATGAGCACGCCGGCGGGCGGGTCACGCTGGTCGGGCACTCGTGGGGTGCGCACCTCGCGCTCGAATACGCCCTGCGGCACCCGGATCGTGTCCGGCGGCTGGTGTACGTCGCGGGGACCGGCATCGACGACGAGGACACCTGGAAGCCGGCCTTCCGGGAACGGGCCGGGAGCCCGGCGGGCGGCTGGGACCGGGCGTCGGTGGTCAGGCAGTGGACCGCGGAGTTTCCCGACCGGGAGCGGGCCGCCGAGCGCGCCGAGGCGATGGCCACTCCGTGGTTCGACATCAACGTGGAGTGCAGCGCTACCATCAACGCGCAGATCGCGCGGCGGCTCAGGGAGACCGACCTGGCCGCGCGGTGCCGGGAGCTGCGGGTGCCGGTGCTCATCGTCGACGGCAGCGAGGACCTGCGGCCGCGGTGGGCCGTCGACTCCCTGGCGGCGGCGCTGCCCGACGTGCGCAGGGTGATCCTGCGAGGGGCGAGCCATCTGCCGTGGGTGGAGGACCCCGAGGGGTTCTCGGGGGCGGTTCTCGGGGACCCGCGGAGGTAAACCCCGGATGCCCGTGCGGCACGACCGGCGACAGGGTGGAAGGGACAGATTTCCACCTATCGTTGGAGGTGACCGCTTTGCGCGCACTCAGTGCCGCACTGATCGCGGCCGCGATCGTCGCCGGGCCGGCTCTGACGCCGGCCACGGCCGCGAACGCCGGGGAGCCGCGCCGGGAACGGTGCGCGGCTGTGGCCGCCGGGACGCCGCTGCACGGGGCCGTCGACGGGCTGCCCGACGCGGAGGCGTCCGGGGCGCTCCTGCTGCTCCACGACGCACAAGGCTGCCGGCAGGGCACCGCGGGCATCGCCGACGTCCACAGTGGACGGACGGTGCCGATCGACGGGCGGTTCCGGATCGGGAGCATGACGAAGACGTTCACAGCCGTCGTCGCCCTGCAGCTCGCCGCGGAGCACCGGCTCGACCTGGACCAGACCGTCCAGCACTACCTGCCGGGGCTCCTGCCGGTCGGGACGGCCCCGGTCACGGTGCGGCAGGTGCTCACGTACACCAGCGGCATCAACCATGTCGAGGTCCCCAACAAGCAGACCGACTGGTTCCTGGCGCACCGCTACGACCGGTGGGCGAAGGGCAGCCAGATCGACACCGCGAAGCCCCTCGCGTTCACGCCCGGCACGAAGCAGCGGTACGGCAACGTCGACTACATCGTCGCCGGGCTGCTCATCGAGAAGGTCACCGGGCGTACGTGGGAGTCGCAGATCCAGCGGCGCATCGTCGACCGGCTCGGCCTGCGCGGCACCACGGCGCCCGGCCGGGACGTCGAGGTGCGCGGCCCGCACGCGCACGGCTACGAGGCGACCGCGGCGGGCTGGGTCGACGTGACCCGCGCCGACATGTCGCTGCAGTGGTCGGCGGCGTCGGTCATCTCGACCGCGCCGGACCTGGACCGATTCATGGTGGCCCTGTTCAGCGGGCGGCTGGTGCCGCAGCCGCAGCTGGAGGAGATGTTCACCGTGCCGGCCGGGGTCAAGCTGTTCGACGGCAACGACGACCCCGGCGACGACCGGGACGCGGTGTACAGCGCCGGGCTGACGAAGCTCCCGGTCGGCCCGCTGACGCTGTGGGGCAAGAGCGGTGACCGGCCCGGCTACAACAACGGGATGGCGGCGACCAGGGACCTGTCCTCGCGGCTGGTCTTCTCCGTCAACACCCTGCACATGGGCGGCTCCGAGCAGCCGGTCCGCTCCCAGCGCATCATCGCGGCGGCGCTGCTCGGTCTGTAGGCGGCGGCTTGCGTTAACTCTACTTTTACGATAGGAATTGCAGCCTATCGGATCGAAGTAGGGAGCGCCGTGAACGCCGAGTGGGGCCGCCGGATCGGGCTGCGGATCGTCGCGGTCGCCGTGCTCGGCGTGCTGTGGCAGGTCACCGCCACGGTCATGGACAACCCGACGTTCATCCCCTCCCCGGCCGCCGTGTGGCACCGACTCATCCAGACCTCGACCGTCCACGACGGCACCCGCGGCTACAGCGGTCACCTGCTGATCGAGCATCTCGGCGTGAGCCTGCGCCGGATCCTGATCGGCTCGGCGATCGGTGTGGCCGCGGGCCTCGTCGTCGGGGTCGTCATGGGCACCGTCGGCTGGATCCGGGTCGTCACCGAGCCCGTCGTCACGTTCGTGCGGGCGCTGCCGCCCCTGGCGTACTTCAGCCTCTTCATCATCTGGTTCGGCATCGACGAGACGCCCAAGCTGTGGCTGCTGTCGATCGCCGCCCTGCCGCCCGTCGCCGTGGCGACCGCCGCCGCCGTGCACAACGCGCCCACCGCGCTGGTCGAGGCGACGCGAGCGCTGGGCGCGAACCGCTGGCAGGTCACCCGCGACGTGGTGCTGCCCAACGCGCTGCCCGAGATCTTCACCGGCATCCGGCTCGCGGTCGGCATCGCGTACTCCTCCGTCGTGGCCGCCGAGACCATCAACGGCGTGCCCGGCATCGGCGGCATGGTCCGCGACGCCCAGCGGTACTCGCAGACCGACGTCGTCGTGCTCGGCCTCTTCGCCATCGGACTGTCCGGACTGGCCATCGACGCGGTGCTGCGTCAGGCCGAGACCCGCCTCATCCCCTGGCGCGGACGCGCCTGAGAACCCGATAGGAACCCCGTGAGAATCAGAAGCCTGCTCGCCCTGTCCGCCGTGGCCCTGTCCCTGGCGGCCTGCGGCGACGGCGCCGCCAGCGGCAACAGCAGCTCCGAGCAGAAGACCATCCGGATCGCGTACCAGGCGTTCCCCAGCGGCGACCTCATCGTCAAGAACCAGGGGCTGCTCGAGAAGGCGCTGCCCGACTACAAGATCACATGGACGAAGTTCGACTCGGGCGCGAGCATCAACACCGCGTTCGTCGCCAAGAGCGTCGACATCGCCGCGATCGGCTCCAGCCCCGTCGCGCGCGGCCTGTCCGCCCCGCTGAACATCCCCTACCAGGTCGCGTTCGTCCTCGACGTCGCCGGCGACAACGAGGCTCTCGTCGCCCGCAACGGATCCAACGTGAACAGCATCGCGGACCTGAAGGGCAAGAAGGTCGGCACGCCGTTCGCGTCCACCGCGCACTACAGCCTCCTCGCCGCGCTGGACCAGGCCGGCGTCAAGGAGTCCGACCTGACCATCGTCGACCTGGAGCCGCAGGACATCCAGGCCGCGTGGACCCGCGGCGACCTCGACGCCGCCTACACCTGGCTGCCGTCGCTGGACGAGCTGAAGAAGACCGGCAAGGTCCTCGTCTCCAGCCGCGAGCTGGCCACCGCCGGCAAGCCGACGCTCGACCTCGGCGTCGTGTCGACCGCGTTCGCCACCGCCCACCCCGACGCCGTCGACGCGTGGCGCAAGGCCGAGGCGAAGGCCCTGGACATCATCGCCAACGACCCTGCCGCCGCGGCCGCCGCCGTCGGCAGGGAGCTCAACCTCAGCGCCGAGGACGCCAAGCACCAGCTCAGCCAGGGCGTCTTCCTCAAGCCGGCCGACATCGCCAGCAGCACCTGGCTCGGCACCCCCGACAAGGTCGGCGACCTCGCGAAGAACCTCCTCGCCGCCGCCGAGTTCCTCAAGGCACAGAAGAAGATCGACGCGGTGCCGGACCTCGCCACCGTCGAGAAGGCCATCTACACCAAGGGTCTCCCGGGTGTCCTCCAGTCCTAGCGCCGACCAGGCCGTTGCGATCGACGGCGTCGAGCACCGCTACGGTGCCGTCACCGCGGTCGGTCCTGTCTCGCTGCACGTGCCGGCCGGCGCCTTCCTGGTGCTGGTCGGCGCGTCCGGCTGCGGCAAGAGCACACTGCTGCGGCTGATCGCCGGCTTCGAGCGGCCCACGACCGGCACCGTGCGCACCGGCGGCCGGATCCCCGAGCCGGGTCGCGGTGCCGGCCTGGTCTTCCAGCAGCCGCGGCTGCTGCCGTGGAAGACCGTCGGCGGCAACGTCGAGCTCGCATTGCGATATGCGGGTGTACCGCCGAAGGAGCGCGCCGCCCGGGTGCCGCAGCTGCTGGAGCGGGTCGGGTTGCACGACGTCGCCGAGCGCCGGGTGTGGCAGATCTCCGGCGGACAGCAGCAGCGCGTCGCGATCGCGCGGGCTCTGGCGGTACCGAATCCGCTGCTGCTGCTCGACGAGCCTTTCGCGGCGCTGGACGCCCTCACCAGGGAACGACTGCAGGAGGACCTCCGGCAGGTGACCGCGGAGACCGGCCGGACCTGCGTGTTCGTCACCCACAGCGTCGACGAGGCGGTGTTCCTCGGCAGCCGCGTCGTCGTGCTCACCAGCCGCCCCGGCCGCGTCGCCCTCGACCAGGACATCGACCTGCCCCGCACCGGCGTCGAACCTGACGAGCTGCGCGGGCTGCCGCAGTACGCCGAACTGCGCGCCACCATCGGCCACGCCGTCCGATCCTCGCAGGAGGTCGCCGCATGAAACTCGACCATCTCGGCCCCCGCTTCGGCGCCGACGTGCACGACATCGACCTGGACCGCGCCACCGACGACGAGCTCGCCGAGGTGCGGGCCGCGCTGGTGGAGCACAAGGTGCTGTTCTTCGCCGGGCAGCAGCTCGACGACGACGGCCAGGTGCGGCTCGGCCGGCGCCTCGGCGAACTCACCGCCTCCCACCCGGTCGTCGGCGGCGTCGACGAGGCGCACCCCGAGGTGTACGCCCTCGACAGCGCCGACAACGGCTTCGCCGACGTGTGGCACACCGACGTGACGTTCATGCCGCGCCCGCCGCTCGGCTCGATCCTGCGGGCGGTGACCCTGCCCCCGTCCGGCGGCGACACCAACTGGGCCGACAGCCAGCTCGCCTACGAGTCGCTGTCGGCGCCGGTGCGCCACTTCGCCGACCAGCTGACCGCCGTGCACGACGGCAACCGGGAGTTCGGCTACTACCTGGCGCAGCGCCGCGGCGGCAAGGGCAGCGTGTGGGACGGCGAGGTCGTCACCCGCCTCGACCCGGTCGAGCACCCCGTCGTCCGGGTCCACCCCGAGACCGGCCGGCGCGGCCTCTTCGTCAACCCGGGCTTCACGTCGCACATCGTCGGCGTGTCCGAGGCGGAGAGCCGCGGCATCCTCGACCTGCTGTACGCGCACCTGACGAAACCCGAGCACATCGTCCGGCACCGCTGGCGGCCCGGCGACGTCGCCATGTGGGACAACCGCAGCACCGCCCACTACGCCAACCGCGACTACGGCACCGCCCATCGCGTCATGCACCGCATCACACTGCGCGGCGACGCCCCGGTGGGCCCACACTGAGCAGATGCCCCGTCTGCTCACCCTGCTGCTGCTGACCGCGTTCCTCACCGCCGGGTGCTCGTTCAAGGAGCGGATCTGCGGCTCCGGCGAGCACCCGGTGAAGGCCGTCGGCAACACCACCGGCCGCGCCTGCGTCCCCGACGGCACCGGCCCGCCTGCCGGCTACGCCCCCTACCCGTCCGGCAAGGTCCCCAAGTACATCGACGACGAGTGGGACCGCTACTGGCGCGACAAGATCGTGGACGAGCAGGGCAACATCACCTCCGGCTGACCGCATGCCGCCGGCCGGCCACGCGATCACCCTGTCACTCAGGGTAGCCGCGGACATCAGCCGTCGGCGCTTTTCGCATCGCACCGCTACGGTGGGACGGTGATGCGGGTGTGGAGGACGTCGCTGCTGTTCGCGGTGCTCGCGGTGGCGCTGGCCGTCGTGCTGCGCAGCGAGGGGTCGCCCGGTGCGGCGGCCCTCGTCGCGGCGGTACTGCTCGCGCTGGCAATCGGGTATTCGCCGCTGATCTACCCGGCACACGTCCCGGCGACGGTGGCGCAGGCGTCGGGCCGGCCTGTCGTGTACTGGCGCCCCGGCTGCCCGTTCTGCCTGCGGCTCCGGCTCAGCCTGATCGGCCGGGCCGGACAGGCGTCCTGGGTCAACATCTGGCAGGACCCAGACGGCGCGGCCGCCGTGCGTGCGGTCGCCAACGGCAACGAGACCGTCCCGACCGTCGTCCTGCCCAGCGCCGGCGCCCACGTCAACCCGGCCCCAGCCTGGCTCCGCAAGCAGCTCACGAACCGGTAGCCGACGGCCGCCACACCACACCCACGCGTTGGCGAGGTTGTCGTAGCCGCCCGCCGCCGGGCCCTGTCCTCCGCGAGGGACTTGTCGATGTTGGCGATGTGCGCGGCCCGGCGCTACCGCAACCCTGCGAGTCGGCGCGCACTCAACCAGGCGGGCCGGGCACCGGCAGCAGGCCGGCGAGTCGGGGCGGAGCGTCAGCCCTGGTGGTAGCCGATGACCGAGGCGGCCGTCGCCACCAGGACGTCGTTGCCGAGGCGGGTGCCGAAGGCGCGGGTCGACGCGTCGCCCGGCACGCGGTCGGCGGGTTTGCCGTCGGCGCCGCAGGTGACGCCGAGAGTGCCGCCGGAGCGTTTCGTCTCCGGCTTGCCGTTGAAGTAGTACGGCTCGTCGTAGGTGAACTCCGACCCGGTGCCGCACCAGAATGCCGCGCCGGCAGCCGGTTTCTCGGTCTTGCCGCTGGTCAGGTCGATGATGACCGGGCCGGTCCCGCCGCTGATCAGCACGCGGCCCGGACCGGCCAGGGCGGGCCGCTGGTCGCCGCCGGCCAGCTCGTCCGCGGCCCCGACGGGCACCGACCAGGTGGTCTTGCCGGTCATCAGGTCGAACCCTTCGACGACGACGTCGAGCCCCGCGCGGGTGCTGGTCCTGGTCGCGGCCGACCACGTCGAGGTGCCCTTGGACCGGCAGCGCACCGCGGGCCCCGGCCCGTCGGGGTCGTCCGGGTCGACCGAGTGGCCGATGATGCCCGAGCACTGCAGCGAACTGCCGCTGTCGCGCCACAGGACGGTGCCGTCGGTCTCCGACAGCGCCGCCGTCGCCGATCCTGCCGTCAGGTCCCGGGTGAGCGTCGTGTCGCGGGTCCCGGCCGACGGGCCGTAGACGGAGCCGACCCGGATCTTCTGCTGCGGATACAGCCGCCAGATCCAGCCGTGATCGGTGCTGAACCCGGCGGGGAACGCGTCGCCGAGGGTCCGCTTCCAGACCACCTTCCCGTCCCGGACGAGCGCGAGGGTCTCGGGATCACGGGTGCCGAGGTCGGTGAGCCCATCGCTGCCGATCGTCCGGGAGCCGGCCGGCTCCCCGGTGCTCTCCGCCACATACTGCTTGTCGGTCATCCGCAGGCGGTGCGGGACGGCCTTGTCCTTGTAGCTCGTGCGCGAGACGGTGCACACGTCGGTCTTGTTCGAGCACGCCTGCGGCGGGGAGACGAACAGCGCCGGGGCGGTCACCGCGAGGTCCTCGCCGGTGCGCGGGTCGGCGACGACCAGGCCGGCGAACAGGTTGCCCTTCGGGTCGGCCCGGAAATAGGCGACCTTGTCGCCGACGACGGACACCATCACCGGGATGCCGGTGACGACCTCGCCGGGCGACGCGGCCCGCTGCCACAGCGTCCTGCCGGTCGCCGGGTCGAGCGCGAGCAGGGAGAGCCGCCCGTTCTCCGCGACATAGCCGACGGCGACCCCACCCACGGCCGTGAACTGGCCCGCGGGCTTCAGGTCGGTGCGGGTCCACGCCTGGACCAGCGGCGGAGGCGCCGGCGACCTCGCCGCGGACGGTGTGCCACCGCCGTCGCAGCCTGCCAGCAGACCCACCACGATCAGGAGCCAGATCCTGCGTCGCACATCGCCCTCCCCCGAGACGATGCACATCTTGCCACGGCGGTACGACATAGTGAGCAAGCCCAATATGACGGCCCCTCGACGGAGAATTTTTCCGTCGACCCTCCGACAGCATTTTCCCCAGTAATGTAATGGGAAATACAGGAATTTAGGCTTCGGGGGTGACCTTCGAGGCGCTGGCGGGGCCGCTGCGCGGCGAGCTCCTCGCCCACTGCTACCGCATGCTGGGCTCGCTGTACGACGCCGAGGACGCGGTGCAGGAGACCTACCTGCGGGCTTGGAAAGCCTTTGAGAAGGCGTTCGACCGGCTCGAGGATCCCGCCGGGGTGCGGCCGTGGCTGTACCGGATCGCCACCAACCGCTGCCTGAGCATGCTCGGCCGCCGCGAGCCGCCCGCCGTGGACCCCTCCGCCGGGGAACCCCTGTGGTTGCAGCCGATGCCGGACGCGCTGACCGGGATCTCGGTGGAGCTCGCGTTCGTGGCCGCGCTGCAGCACCTCAGGCCCGTCCCGCGGGCCGCGCTGCTGCTCCGCGAGGTCCTCGGCTTCTCCGCCGCGGAGACGGCCGGCCTGCTCGGCACCACGGTCGCGGCCGTCAACAGCGCCGTCCAGCGGGCCCGCAAAATCCTGCCCGCCCCCTCGCCCTCCCCCACCCCGGACGTCGCGGCCGCCGCCGGCGCCTACCGCGCCGCGTGGGAGGCCGGCGACGTGGACGCCATCGTCGGGATGCTGGCCGACGACGCGAAGTACTCGATGCCACCGCTGCCCGAGGTGTACCGCGGCACCGCGGCCATCCGCACGTTCCTCCTCGACGGTCCCGCCGCGCACCGGTGGCGGTTCCTGCCGGCCAGGGCGAACGGGCGGCCGGCGTTCGGCACGTACCTGCTCGGCGGTGCCACGTTCCGGGCCGCCAGCATCGACGTGGTGACGTTCACCGGCGCGCGGGTGAGCGAGGTGGTGTCGTTCCTGGACCCGGCGCTGTTCCCGTTCTTCGGCCTGCCCGGATCGCTGCGGGCGCGATGAGTTCCGCCCTCCCGCGGGGTTGTACCGGTGACAGGTACACCGGCGGAAAGGGAAACGACATGCTCCTCGCAGGCAGGAACGCGATCATCTACGGCGGCGCAGGGTCGGTCGGCGGCGCCGTCGCCCGGGCCTTCGGCAAGGCGGGAGCCAGGGTCTTCCTCACCGGCCGGACCCTGGCGACGCTGGACGCGGTCGCCGACGACATCCGCGCGGCCGGCGGCGCGGCGGACACCGCGGCCGTCGACGCCCTCGACGAGCACGCCGTCGACGAGCACGCCGCGGCCGTCGTCGCCACCGCCGGCCGGATCGACGTCGCCGTCAACGTCATCGCCGACGCGGACGTGCAGGGCACCCCGATGCTCGACATGACGGTCGAGGACTACCTGGCCCCCGTCGTGCAGTCGGTCCGCTCGAAGTTCATCACGTCCCGCGCCACCGCCCGCCACATGGTCCGCGACGGCGGCGGGGTCCTGCTGTTCTTCGGCGGCTCCGGCGAACCCCCACGCGACTTCCACCTCGGCGGCCTGCAGGCCGGCTTCGAGGCCGTCGAACACATGCGCCGCCAGCTCGCCGTCGAGCTCGGCCCCCACGGCGTCCGCGTCCTCACGCTGCGCACCGGCGGCCTCCCCGAGTCCATCCCCGCCGGCTCCCCCGCCCGCGCCAGCATCGAGCGGTCCATCACCGGTCAGACCCTCCTGGGCCGCGCAGCCACCCTGGAGGACACCGGCAACCTCGCCGTCTTCGCCGCCTCCGACCTCGCCCGCACCATGACCGGCACCGCGCTCAACATGACCTGCGGCACCATGCTCGACTGACACCGAGGACGCGGGCGACCCCGCACCGGCCGGCCCGGCTCGACGTCGAGCCCGGGCCGGACACCGGGCCGGTCAGGCCGCGGTACGGCGCAGCCGGCGGGCGGAGGTGATGCTGATCGCGGCGGCGAGGAGCCGCCGGCCCGCGGCACCCGTGCCCGAGAGCCGGTCGAACATCTCGTCGAGATACCGATCCACCGCGGAGGTCATGCCGTCACCGGACCTGCGGCGGGGCCGAGCACGGACTGGACGCCTGCGACGAAGACGCCCCACTCGCCCTGCTTCGCGACGCGGGCGTGGCGGCCGTCGCTGGTCAGTGCGTAGACGCGGCGGCGGCGTGGGACGGCGTGCTCCCAGTGGCTGACGACGAGACCGTCGCGCTCCAGGCGGTGCAGTGCCGGATAGACGGTGCCCTCCGGCAGGTCGAACGCGCCGCGCGACCGCTCCCGCAGCGCGGCGATCAGCGCGTAGCCGTGCGCCGGGCCGGCGTCGGCCAGCACGGTCAGCAGCAGCAGGTCGAGGTGCCCCCGGACATCCATACCTAGAAACGCTAGGTATAACATCGGCCGATGTCAACGGCGGGAACCGTGTCGCCGCTCCTCGCCGGGGTGGCTGGCGGGATCACGTCGGTCGTCCCCTCGGGCGTCGGCGGGGCGCTCGGCCCCGCCGTCACCCGCAAGCTCGACCCCGAGGTGCTGCTCGTCCGGGCGGCCGGCTAACCCTGCCACTCCCGGGCGAGCAGCTCGAAGGAGCGGACCCGGTCGGCGTGGTCGTGCGTGATGGTGGTGATCAGGAGCTCGTCGGCGCCGGTGACCCGCTGCAGCGTCCGCAGTTGGTCGGCCACCGACGAGGGGCCGCCGACGAACTGCGTGTCGAGGCGGTCCTGCACGAGAGCCTGGTCGTCGTCGGACCACGGCAGCGTTACGGCCTCGGCGGGGGTCGGGAACGGGATCGCGCCCGCGCCGGTGCGGATGCTGCGGACCCAGTGCTTGTACGGCGAGGCCAGCTCCCGGGCCTGCGACCCGGAGGGAGCGACGACCACGTCGGCGGAGACCAGCACGTACGGCCGGTCCAGGACCCCGGGCCGGAACGCGGCCCGGTACGCCGAAACGGCCTCGAGCACGGTCGCCGGCGCGACGTGGTAGTTGGCCGCGAACGGCAGGCCCCGCTCCCCCGCGACGGTGGCGCTCTGCCCCGCGCTGGAGCCGAGGATCCACAGCTCGACCTTCGCGCCCTCGCCGGGCGTGACGTGCACGTCGAGGTCGCCGCGGGTGTACGTGCCGGCGATGAGGGCCTGGATGTCGTCGACGACCTGGGCGAAGTCCGGCGCGGTCGCGCCCGGTTGCTGCAGCAGCTCCGCGAACAGCGCGAACCGGGGCTGGGTGACGAGCTTCCCGAAGTCGAACGCCGGCGGGATGAGCAGCCCGTCGACGACCTGCGCCGGCTTTGCGGCAGGCGCGGGGGCGGACAGCGCCGCCAGGGCCTCGGTGCGGCGCTGTCCTGAGCGGCCCAGGCCGAGGTCGAACCGGCCCGGGTACACGGCGTCGAGCAGCCCGAACTGCTCCACCACGGACAGCGCGGTCTGGTGGCCGACCTGCACCGCGCCGGACCCGACCCGGATCCGGTCGGTGGCGGCGGCGATGAGGCCGATGAGCACGGCCGGCGCGGCGCTGGCGACGCCCGGCGCGAAGTGGTGCTCGGCGACCCAGTAGCGCTGGTACCCGAACGACTCGGCGCGCCGGGCGAGGTCGACGGTGTTGCGCAGAGCGGCGCCCGCGTCGCTGCCGGAGCTGATCGGGGCAAGGTCGAGAATGGACAGTGGAACGGTCATGAGGGCACCGCCAGGGTCGGGAAGGGGCGGCTGGGGATCTCGCGGCGCAGGACCGGCGCGACCTCCGCCTGGAAGAGCTCCAAGGAGCCACGGTGTTGCTTGTCGGTGAGCCCGTCGGCGTCCGCCTGCACGTGCATGACCTCGTGGCCGAGCCGCGCGTGGTACCGGTGGACCTTGTCGATGATCTGCTGCGGGCTGCCGACGAGGATTGAGCTGCGCTCGATCGCGTCCTCGATGGTGTGGAAGACGGGTTCGACACCGACGCGTCTGAAGGTCTCGAGGCGCTTGTTGAAGATGGGCCGGTAGACGTCGACGGCGTCCTGCGACCGTTCGGCCACGTACATCCCGGCGGAGCCGGCACCGACGAGCGCCTTCGACGGGTCGTGGCCGTGGAAGGCGAGCCTCTCCCGGTAGTGGGCGACCAGCGAGGCGTACGGCTCGACCGGGTTGGTGACGTTGGCGGAGAACAGCGGGTCGCCGTGCAGGGCGGCGAGCTCGACGGACGCCTCGCTGGTGGCGCTGCCGTGCCAGATGCGGATGTCCCGCTGCAGCGGCCTCGGCCACGCCTCGGCGTCGTCCAGCGACGGGCGGAACCGCCCGGACCAGGTGACCTTGTCCTCCCGCCACAGCCGGGTGAAGAGCTCGTAGCCCTCCCGGTTGCGGTCCCACTGGTCGTCGGCGGTGACGTGGAAGAGCTTCGCCTGCGCGGCGCCGTTGCCCTTGCCGACGATGAGCTCGAGGCGGCCACCGGACAGGTTGTCCAAGGTGGAGTAGTCCTCGAACGCGCGGACCGGGTCGAGCAGGCTCAGTGTCGTCACGGCGGTGAAGAGCCGGATGACGCTGGTGCGGGCGGCGATGTGGCTGAGCACCACCGGCGGCGACGAGGAGATGAACGGCCGCTCGTGGCGTTCGCCGACGCCGAACCCGTCGAAGCCGAGCTGCTCGGCGAGGACCGCGTTGTCGACGACCTCCCGCAGCCGCTCACGGGCCGGTTTCGCGCCGTCGGTGACGATGAGGGTGATGGCGAGGAACTTCATTGGCGCAGCACTCCTTCGGCGAACGTGTACGCCTCTTCCAGGTGCGGGTAGCCGGAGAGGATGAACTCCTCGATGCCGACCGAGCGGTATTCGTCGATGCGGGCGGCGACCTCGGCGTGGCTGCCGACGAGGGCGGTGCCGGCGCCGCCGCGGACCAGGCCGATGCCGGCCCACAGGTTGGGGGCGACGACGAGCCGGTCGCGGTCGCCGCCGTGCAGGTCGAGCATCCGCCGCTGCCCGACGGAGTCGAGGCCGCGCAGGCTCGCCTGCCGCTCGCGGACGGTCTCCTCGGACAGGCCGGCGATGAGCCGGTCCGCGGCCGACCAGGCCAGGTCGGCGGTGTCCCGGGTGATGACGTGCAGCCGGATGCCGAAGCGGACGGGCCGATCGGCGACGGCCCGCACCGCCGCGACCTTCTCCGCCACCGAGGCGACGGGCTCGCCCCAGGTGAGGTAGACGTCGGCGTGCCGGGCGGCGAGCTTGATCGCGGCCGGTGACGACCCCCCGAGGTACACCGTCGGGGCGGGCGCCGGCGGCTCGCGCAGCAGGCCGCCCTCGATGTCGTAGTGCAGCCCGCGGTGGTCGAACCGCGCGCCGGTCCAGGCGGCGCGCACCACGTCGAGGAACTCGCCGGCGCGTTCGTAGCGGGCGTCGTGGTCGAGGGGGTCGCCGTAGCCGCGCTGCTCGGCGGCGCTGCTGCCGATGACGACGTTGAGCAGCAGCCGCCCGCCGGACAGCCGCTGGAACGTGGCGGCCATCTGCGCGGCCAGCACCGGCGTGATCAGGCCCGGCCGGAACGCGACGAGGAACTTGAGCCGCCGCGTCTCGGCGATCAGCGCGGCCGTGGTCAGCCACGCGTCCTCGCAGTGCACCCCGGTCGGGGTGAGCACGCCGGTGTACCCGAGTTGGTCGGCGGCGCGGGCGATCTGCGTCAGGTAGTCCAGCGTCGGGGCGCGGTGCGTCGCGGAGCGGGGCAGCGGGGTGGTGTCCTGCGCGCCGATGATGCCGCCGTGGGTGCCGGCGCCGACGGCGTGGTCGTCGCCGCCGGTCGGCAGGAACCAGTGGAAGACGGGGTCACTCATGCTGGAGGCCCAGGTGGCCGCGCAGGGTCGTGGTGGTGTAGTCGGTGCGGTGGACGCCGCGTTCCTGCAGCAGCGGCACGACCTGGTCGACGAACTCGTCGAGGCCGCCGGGCACGATGTGCGGCACGAGAATGAACCCGTCGGCGGCGTCGCTCTGCACGAACTCGTCGATGGTCGCGGCCACGGTGCCCGGCGTGCCGATGAAGGTCTGCCGGCCGGTGACCTCGATGATGAGGTCCCGGATGCCGAGCTGCTTCTCGTCGGCGAGGGCGCGCCACTGCGCGGCGGTGGCGAGGGGGTCGTCGAAGAGGCGGGCGCGGCCCTTGATGATGGAGTCGTCGTCCAGGACGGGGTCGAACGCGGGCAGCGGCCCTTCGGGGTCGTGGTCGCTGAGGTCCTTGTTCCACAGCTGTTCCAGGAGCAGGATCGCGGTCTGCGGGCTGACCTGTTGCCGCCGGATGTGGTGCGCCTTCTCCGCGGCGTCCGCGGCGGAGTCCCCGAGGACGAACGTGCTGGCCGGCAGGATCTTCAGCTCGTCGGGGTGCCGGCCGTGGCGGGCCATCCGCCCCTTGACGTCGGCGTAGAACGCCTTGCCCGATTCGAGGGTGCCGTGCCGGGAGAAGATGGCGTCGGCGTCGCGGGCGGCGAACTCGCGACCGGGGTCGGAGTCGCCGGCCTGGATGATGAGCGGCCGGCCCTGCGGCGTCCGCGGCACGGTGAAGTGACCCTCGATGCCGACGTGCTGTCCACTGTGGACGAATGCGCCGGGGTCCGCGTGCCGGGTGAACGTCCCGGCGACGCGGTCCGCGAGCACTTCGTCGGAAGGCCAGGTGTCCCACAGTTCGCGGGCGGTGTGCAGGACCTCGGCGGCGCGGGTGTAGCGGTCGGCGCGGTCCAGGTAGCCGCCGCGGCGGAAGTTCTCGCCGGTGAACGCGTCGGAGGAGGTGACGACGTTCCACCCGGCCCGGCCGCCGGACAGGTGGTCCAGGGAGGCGAGCTTGCGGGCCAGCTCGTAGGGCTCGTTGAAGGTCGCGTTGACGGTGCCGGTCAGCCCGAGGTGGGTGGTGACGGCGGCGAGTCCCGCGAGGACGGTGAGCGCGTCGGGGCGCCCGACGACGTCGAGGTCGTGGATGCGGCCGCGCTGCTCGCGCAGCCGGAGGCCCTCGGCGAGGAAGAAGAAGTCGAACCTGCCGCGCTCGGCGGTCTGCGCGAAGCGGCGGAACGACTCGAACGCGATCTGGCTGCCGGAGGCGGGGTCGCTCCACACCGTCGTGTTGTTCACGCCCGGGAAGTGGGCCGCGAGGACGACCTGCTTCTTCTGGCTCGTCATGCGGTGACCTCCGTGCGGGCGTACCGGTTGAGCGCCGCGGGCAGCCCGAGGTGCCCGCGCAGGGTGGTGGCGGTGTAGTCGGTGCGGAACGCGCCCCGCGCCCGCAGCAGCGGTACGAGGTCCTCGACGACGGCCGTCAGGTCGGCGGGCAGGACGCCGGGGCGCAGCCGGAAACCGTCGACGCCGGCGTCGTGCCACGACAGCAGCAGCTCGGCCAGGCCGGCGGCGTCGCCGACGTAGATGTGGGCATCGCTGGTGTACGACGCACCGTCCAGCTCGTCGAGGCGGGCCTTGCGGTCCGGGTCGAGGAACACGACGACGTCGGCGAACACCCGTGCCGGGCGGGCGGCGGCCACCAGCGCGGCGGCGTCCTGCGCGGAGGCCGGGGTCACGTAGAGGAGGTCGACGCCGAGGCGGTACCCCAGAGGTGTGTGGGTGAGCGCGGTGACGACCGGCTGGCCCTGCGGGGGGCGGGGCGTGATCGACGGGCCCTTGACGCTGAAGCGCTCACCGGTGAAGTCGATGTAGTGCAGCTTGTCGCGGTCGACGAACCGGCCGGTGGCGACGTCGCGGATCTCGGCGTCGTCCTCCCAGCTGTCCCAGAGCCGCCGGACGACCTCGATGTGGTCGGCGGCCTCGGCGAACAGCTCCGCGATGAACGCCTGCACGGCGGGCTCGGCGAGGGTGGCCGGGTCGAACGCGGGGAAGGTCCGGTGGCCGAAGTGCGCGGCCTCGCCGGCCCGGCCGGACACCTGGGCGCGCCAGCCGGCCCGGCCGGTGCTCAGGTAGTCGAGGGTGGCGAGCTGGGTGGAGACGTGGAACGGCTCGGTGTGCGTGACGGTCACCGTCGGCACGAGCCCGATGTGCGTGGTCACCGGGGCGACCCGCGCAGCGATGAGCAGCGCGTCGAGGCGGCCCTTGACGTGGTCGGCGCGACCGTCGAGACCGTCGTAGCGGCCGGACTGCAGGCCGAGGGAGTCCTCGATGGTGACGAAGTCGAGCTTGCCCCGCTCAGCGATGCGGACGAGGTCCAGCCAGTACTCCGGCGAGAACAGCTCGCCGGGGCGGGCCGACGGGTCACGCCAGGCGGCCGGATGCCACCCGGCCCCGTCCAGTGCCACCGCGAGGTGGAGGCTCATGCCGCGATCCCTTCGGGGCGTTGCACCGGGGCGTTCCAGTCGAGGAGCACGGGTGCGGAGTATGTGGTGAAGTCGGTGGTGTCCCGGAACGCGGGCACGGTGTAGAGGTCCCGGGCGTAGTCCCACAGGTGCGGGAAGCCGGCAAGGCCCGCGCCGTAGCGGACCAGGGTGACGTACAGCCGGATGTCGGCCTCGGTGATCGCGGGGCCGATCAGGAACCGGCGGGTGGCGAGGCGCTCATCGAGGGTGCCGAGCGCGTCCAGGAAGGCGGTGCTGTCCGGGGCGCCGCGGTTGACGGCCGGGCCGAGCCACGCGTCGAGCTGCTCGATCTCCTCGCGGTGCGCCTCCGGGTAGGTGTCGAGCACCGGGGTCGCCACGTGCCGGAAGCTGGTGGCGAGGTCGATGCCGATGCCCTTGAAGTCGTTGCTGACCACCTGTGCCGTGGTCCGGTCCCACAGGGTCGGCACCGAGACGTGGCCGTCGAAGCCCTCCTCGGTCGCCTCGTAGGCCTGCCGCAGCAGCGTGAACCCGTTGACCGGGTCGGGCCCGTACTTCTCCCGGAACGCCCAGCCGCGGCCGTCGCGCGCGTTGTCGACGTAGGAGACGGTGACGATGTCGTGGAGCCCCGCGAGCGCGTGGGCGATCGTCACTCGCTGCGACCACGGGCAGAACCACCCGGCGTAGACGTGGTAGCGCCCCGGCTGGGGGTCGTCGACCACGTGACCGCTGAAGCGGTACAACGGGCGGGGGTCGTCGGGGCGTTGAAGAATGCGGTACTCACCGTGCACCGTCGTGTCGACAGGGCTGGCCAGACGGCTTGAGCGAGGAAGTTTCGACATGGTGGTCCTCCGTCGATCCGGAGCGAGATAGCCGACTAATCCTACGTGCAAGATATGGAATTGACCAGAGGTTCGTGACATGGCCGACAGGACTGCCCATCGACCGTTGACAGTCACGCACAGCCACTGCTGCACTGACCCGACGAGACGCCGTTGACAGCCCGCGGCGCACCCCTCCCCGTCGCGAGTCTCCTTTGAGGATGTCCCATGCGTAGATACCTTGCGTCCCTTGCCGTCGCGGCCTTACTGCTCGGCGGCTGCAACGGTGCCGCCGCCGAGGACCCCGCCGCCGACGCCGGCGCGCCTGTCCAGGGCGGGAAGCTCACCTGGGCGATCGAGACCGAGCCCATCACCTTCAACCCGCACCAGTACGCCCAGGCCAAGGCCCGGCTGCTGGTGTGGAACAGCTTCGAGGCGCTGCTCACCCACGACGACAAGGGCGGCTACCTGCCGTGGCTGGCGACGTCGTGGGAGGCCTCCCCCGACGGGCTCACCTACACGTTCAAGCTGCGCGACGGCGTCACGTTCCACGACGGCGAGAAGTTCGACGCGTCCGCGGTCAAGGCCAACCTCGACCAGCTCCTCGTCGCCGGCTACGCCCCCGGCGTCGCCTCGACCCAGCTGAAGTACTTCAAGGACGCCGAGGTCATCGATCCGAGGACGATCGCTGTCCACCTGAAGCAGCCCGACGTCGTCATCCTCGACTTCTTCGCCTCGCCGCAGGGCGCGCAGGTGTCGCCGAAGTCGCTCAAGAGTCCCGACCTGAAGGCCGGCGGCCCGTCGGTGGTCGGCACCGGGCCGTTCATCCTCGACCGCTACACGAAGGGCCAGGAGGTCCACTACACGAAGAACCCGGCCTACGCGTGGGCACCCGCCAACGCCGGCCACCAGGGACCCGCGTACCTCGACGAGGTCACCTACCGGTTCCTCAAGGAGTCCTCGGTCCGCGTCGGCGCCCTGACCTCCGGCCAGGTCGACGTCATCGAAGGCGTACCGGCGACCGAACAGGAACTGGTGAAGAGCGACCCGAACCTGCGCTTCGCCAAGCAGCTCAACAGCGGCACGGCGTACAACCTCTACTTCAACCTGACCCACGCGCCGTTCGACGACATCCGGGTCCGCCAGGCGTTCCGCGACGCGGTCGACGTCGACGCCGTGCTGCAGGGCGTCTACCGCGGCACCGCGACCCGCGCCTGGAGCCTGCTCAGCCCGTCCGGCCCGTTCTACGAGCCGGCGGTCGAGAAGACCTACGGCAACAACCCCACCGAGGCCAGCAAGCTGCTCGACGAGGCCGGCTGGACCGCCAAGGACGGCGAGGGCTACCGCACCAAGGACGGCAAGCGGCTCACCGCGCGGATCGTGCTGTCGGCGCCGTTCGTCCGCGACAAGCGCGACATCCTCGCCCAGGCCGTGCAGGCCGCGGTGAAGCAGACCGCCGGCATCGACCTGCAGGTCAAGGTCGTCGACCAGGGCACCGCCGCGGACGCGATCGCCAAGGGCGAGTTCGAGGTCTTCGACAACTCCCGCGCCGACACCGACGCCGGCGCCGCGATCAACCTGATCGTGCCGAAGGGCGCCCCGATCAACCGGCACGGCTTCACCGACCCGGAGCTGGAGAAGCTGATCACCGAGGCGGCGGCCACCGGCGACGCGGCGAAGCGCAAGGCGGCGTACTCCACCGTCCAGAAGGTCCTCATCGACAAGGCGGTGCTGCTGCCCCTGTACGCCCCGGCGGACCAGGTCGCCTCGCGGCAGAAGGTCGGCGGCGTGGGTTTCGAGCCGACGGCGGGCGTCCCGGCGAGCGCCTACAACGTATGGATCGGCAAGTAGCGATGCTCAAGCCGATCCTCCGGCGACTGGGCAGCGGGGCGGTGGTCCTCTGGGCCGCCGCCTCCGCGGCCTACCTCGCGCTGCGGCTCGCCCCGGGCGACACCGTCGACACCCTCGTCGGCGACGGTCCCGACACGCCGCAGATCCGCGCCCAGATCGCGAAGGACCTCGGCCTCGACCGGCCGGCGGTCGTGCAGTACATCGACTACCTGTGGCGGCTGCTGCACGGCGACTTCGGCCGCTCGTACGTGCTGCAACGGCCCGTCATCGACGTCATCGGCAGCCAGATCTGGCCCACGGTGAAGCTGACCCTCCTCGCGACGGCCTTCAGCGCCGTCATCGCGGTCGGCCTGGCGATCCTCACCACCGGCCGGTCCCGCTGGATCCGCGGCCTCGTCTCCGGCCTCGAACTGTCCATCGTGTCCGCACCCGGGTTCCTCATCGGCATCCTGCTGCTGAGCGTCTTCTCCTTCCAGCTCGGCTGGTTCCCCGTCTCCGGCGACCGGGACGCGTCCGCGCTCGTCCTGCCCGCGGTGGCCCTGGCGCTGCCGATCGGCGGGCTGCTCAGCCAGGTCATCCGCGAGGGCCTCGAACGGGCGCTCGACGAGCCGTTCGCGGTCACCGCGAGGGCCCGCGGACTGACCCGGCTCGCGCTGCTGTGGCGGCACGGCCTGCGCCACGCGCTGCTGCCCGCGGTGACCCTGGCCGGCACACTGATCGGCTTCCTGCTCAGCGCCGCCGTCGTCGTCGAGCGGGTCTTCGGCCGGCCCGGCCTCGGCGAGGTCGCCACGGAAGCGGTCGGCAACAAGGACATCCCCGTGGTCCTCGCCGTGGTGATGCTGGCCGCCGCCATCTACGTGGTGCTCAGCACCGCGGCGGACCTGGCGTACCTGCTCATCGACCCGCGCCTGCGGAAAGGCTGACCCCCTCATGTCGATCGCCCTGCCCGAGAAGACCATCCCGGTCGTCGTCGGCGACCCGCCGGTCAAGGCCCACCGGCGGGTCGTCGCGCCGGGCCTCGTCGCCGCGTCGCTGGTGCTGCTGCTCGTCGGCGTCGCCACCGTCGCGCCCGGGCTGCTCACCGGCACCGACCCTCTCGCGGCCGACCCGTTCCACGCCCTGGAGGCGCCGAGCGGGGCGCACTGGTTCGGCACCGACCAGCTCGGCCGCGACGTCTTCACCAGGGTCGTGCACGGCGCGCGGTACTCCCTGAGCATCGGCGTCGCCGCGACGCTGCTGTCGGTGCTCGCCGGCGGGATCCTCGGGCTGCTCGCCGGGCTCACCCCGCGCGCCGTCGACGAGGTGCTCAGCCGCGCCCTCGACGTCCTGTCCGCGTTCCCCGAGGTGCTGCTGGCGCTGCTGTTCATCGCCTTCACCGAGCCGGGCACCCCGAGTCTCATCATGGCCATCGCGTTGGCGTTCGCGCCACGGTACGGCCGGATCGTGCGCGCCCAGACGCTGCTCGTGCGCCGGTCCGGCTACGTGGAGCAGGCCGTCACCTTCGGGCTGTCCCGGACCCGGCTGGTCTGGCGGCACATCCTGCCGAACGTCCTCGGACCGCTGCCGATCCTCGCCACGATCGGCCTGGGCAGCGCGATCGTCAACGCCTCCGCGCTGTCGTTCCTCGGCATGGGGCCGCAGCCGCCGTCGCCTGAGTGGGGCGCGATGCTCGCCGAGAGCCGCAACTATCTGCGCGTCGCGTGGTGGGCCGCGATCCTGCCCGGCGCGACCCTCACCGTCACCGTCATCGCGCTCACCGCCGTCGGCCGCCGGCTCCAGCGCCGCTTCGAAGGAAGGCGCTGACATGCCGCGCTCATCCGCGCCGGACAAGGGCGCCGGACCGGTCCCGCTGGTCACCGTCACCGACCTGCGGGTCACGTTTCCCGGGCCCGGCGGCGGCCCCGGACACGCCGTGCACGCCGTGCGCGGGGTCAGCTTCACCATCGAGCGCGGCGAGTGCGTCGCGATCGTCGGGGAGAGCGGATCCGGCAAGAGCGTCACCGCCCGCAGCCTCGTCGGCCTCGCCGGCCCCGGCGCGGACGTCAGTGCTTCCACATTGGACATCGACGGCCGCGACACCACCGGGTACACCGACCGCGACTGGCGCCGGCTGCGGGGCAGGCTCGCCGGGCTGGTCCTGCAGGACGCACTGGTCTCCCTCGACCCGCTCAACACCGTCGGCCAGGAGATCGGCGAGGTGCTGCGCACCCACCGGGTCGGCGCCGCCGCCACCCGGGACGCCCAGATCACCGCGCTGCTCGACGCGGTGCACGTCCCGGAGCCCGCGGTCCGCGCGAAGCAGTACCCGCATCAGCTGTCCGGCGGGCTGCGCCAGCGCGCCCTGATCGCGTCCGCGATCGCCGCCGACCCGCCGCTGCTCATCGCCGACGAGCCGACCACCGCCCTCGACGTCACCGTCCAGGCGCAGCTGCTGCGCCTGCTCGCGGAGCGCCGCGCGGCGGGCTCGACGCTGCTGCTCGTCAGCCACGACCTCGCCGTCGTCGCCGGGATCGCCGACCGGGTCCTCGTCATGCACGACGGTGTCATCGTCGAGCAGGGCCCCACGGCGCGGATCCTCACCGCACCGGAGCACGACTACACGCGGATGCTCCTCGCCGCCGTCCCCACCGCCGCGTCGCGCGGCCACCGGCTCAGCGCGACGACCCGCGAGCCGCTGCCGGCGCCGTCCATCGAGCGCGACCGGATCGTGCTGCGCGCCGAAGGACTGCACAAGCACTACGGCGCCCGGCACGCCGTCGACGACGTCAGCTTCGCCCTCGCCCGCGGCGAGATCCTCGGCGTCGTCGGCGAGTCCGGCTCCGGCAAGACCACCGTCGCCCGCATCGCGCTCGGCCTCCTCGAACCCGACCGGGGCAGCGTCCACCTGGCGGGCAGGCCCTGGACCGGCGTCCCCGAGCGGCGGCGGCGGCCCGACCGGCGCAGGCTCCAGGTCGTCTCGCAGGACCCGCTGAGCTCGTTCGACCCGCGGTACACCGTGGAGAAGCTCGTCGCGGAGCCCCTGCACCTGCGCGGCGCGGCCCGCCGGGACCGGGTCGTCGAGCTGCTCGAACGGGTCGGGCTCAGCGCCGCGCTCCTGCGCCGCCACCCGCGCGCCCTCTCCGGCGGGCAGCGGCAGCGGGTCGCGATCGCCCGCGCCGTCGGCCCTCGCCCCGACGTCCTCGTCTGCGACGAGCCGGTGTCCGCGCTCGACGTGTCCGTCCAGGCACAGGTGCTCGACCTGCTCGCGGACCTGCGCGCCGGCGACGGCACCGCGCTGCTGTTCATCTCCCACGACCTCGGCGTCATCCACCACCTCGCCGACCGGGTACTCGTCATGCACGACGGCCGGGTCGTCGAGCACGGCCCGGTCGAGGACGTCTTCGCCCGGCCGGAGCACACCTACACCCAGACCCTGCTCGCCGCGCTGCCGGCTCTGACCGCCGGAGCCGGCCGGTGAACGGTCCAGTCATCCCCTCACTGCCAGGAGGCACGACCTGATGTTGTTCGCCACCGAGGTCGACGCGCCCGGCGTCGCGGCCCTGGAACGGGTCGTGCTCGACGCCGAGCGGGCCGGCTACGCGTTCGTCACGTTCCCCGACACACCACGACGGCCCGGGATCGAGGCCGGTGTCCGGGCCGCGTACCTGGCCCGCCGCACCACCCGGATCGGGCTCGCGCCGACCCTGCACGCCACCACCACCGAGCCGTTCCACCTCGCCACCCAGCTCGCCTCCCTCGACCACGCGTCGCTGGGCCGGGCCGGCTGGGTCGTCGGCGCCACCACGGCCGCCGAGGACCTCGCCACCGTCGGCAGGACGGGGGCCGGCGACGGCGAGGTCGCTGACGTCGTCGAGGTCGCCCGGCGGCTGTGGGACTCCTGGGAGGACGACGCGATCATCCGCGACGTCGCGACCGGCCGGTTCCTCGACCCGCGCAAGGTGCACCACGTCGACTTCGAGGGATCCGGCTTCTCCGTCGTCGGGCCGCTCATCACCCCGCGCCCGCCGCAGGGCCAGGTCGTCGTGATCGGCTCCGACGAGCTCACTGCGGTGCTCGACGTAGCGCTCGACGTGGCACTGGTCCGGGCCACCGACGTCGCCGAGATCGCCACGCGGGTCGCCGCGGCCCGCGCGGCCGGGGCGGCGCTCGTGTTCGCCGACGTGCCCGCGTCGTTCGACCCGTCCCTGGTGGAAGGACTCGTCGACGGGGTGCACTTCCACGGCGGTCCACCACCGGTCATCACCGCGAGCCCGCACGGCGCGACCCTGCGCGAGACCCTCGGACTCCCCCGCCCACTGAACCGATTCGCGGTGACATCATGACCCAGCTGCACCTCGGCGTCTTCTTCACCGGCGTCGGCCCCAACCTGCTGTGGACCGAGCCCGACTTCGCCGACCACACCCACATCGGCACGTTCGTCGACGTCGTGCGCACCCTCGAACGCGGCCTGTTCGACGCGTTCTTCCTCGGCGAGGGCCTGCGCGTGCGGGAGAACCGCGGCACCGTCTACGACCTCGACGTCGCCGGGCGGCCCGACGCCATCACCCAGCTCGCCGCGCTCGCCGCCGAGACCACGCACATCGGGCTCGTCGCCACCCAGAACACCACCTACAACTACCCGGCGGACCTGGCCCGTCGCCTCGCGTCGCTGGACGCGGTCTCCGGCGGCCGCGCCGGCTGGAACATCGTGACCACCGACAACGCGTGGACCGGCGAGAACTTCCGGCACGGCGGCTGGCTGCCGCACGAACGCCGCTACGAGCGGGCGGGTGAGTTCGTCGCCACGGCGAAGGCGTTGTGGCGCAACGAACGCGTCATCCGCGACACCGACGTGGTCACCCTGCGGGCCACCGGCGGGGTCGAGCCGAGCGCGCAGGGCCGGCCGGTGCTCTTCCAGGCCGGCGACTCCGACGGCGGCCGGGAGCTCGCCGCCCGCCACGCCGACGTCGTCTTCTCCGCGAACACCGACTACGACAAGGCCGTCGCCTACGCCGCGGACCTCCGCGCGCGGCTCGCCCGCTACGGCCGGTCCGAGGACTCGCTGCGGATCCTGCCGGGCGCGTCGGTCGTGCTCGGCGACACCCCGCAGGAGGCGCGGGACCGGGCGCGCTGGATCACCCGCGAGCAGACCACCGGGCCGCGCGCGATCGCGTTCCTGGAGCAGTACTGGGGCAAGGACCTCTCCGGCTACGACCCCGACGGTCCCCTGCCGGACATCGACCCGGCCGACGGCGAGCTCGACCCGTCGCGCGGCACGATCCCGATCGAGCTGCGCACCGGCAAGCTGGAGCGGGTCGCCGCGTGGCGCACGCTGGCGACGGAGCGCGGGCTGTCGATCCGGGACCTGGTGATCGAGGTGACGCCGAAGCACAACACGTTCGTCGGCACGCCCGGCGAGATCGCCGACGAATGGACCCGCTACGTGCGCGACCGGGCCGTCGACGGCTTCAACCTGCTGCCGCAGCTGCTGCCCGGCACCGTCGAGGACATCGTGGACCGGCTCGTCCCGCAGCTGCAGGAGCGCGGCGTGTACCGCACCGCGTACGAGGGCACCACGCTCCGCTCGCACCTGGACCTGCCGGCCGGGTGAACCTGTACCCTCACGTGCAGTGCACTGAGAGAGGGAGCACAGGTGGCCGCAGCAGCGAAGGACACCGGCGGAGAGGCGGCCGGGCAGGCGCGGGTCACGATCCGCCAGGTCGCCGTCCACGCCGGGGTGTCCGAGGCCGCCGTCTCCTATGCGCTCAACAACCGGCCCGGCGTGTCGGAGCAGACCCGGGCGCGCGTGCTCGCCGCCGCCCGGGACCTCGGCTGGGCGCCCAACATCGCCGCCCGCTCGCTCGGCACCGCCCGCGCCAACGCGGTCGGGCTCGTCCTCGTCCGCCCGCCACGGGTGATGATCGTCGACTCGTGGTTCACGCAGATGCTCAGCGGCGTCGAGGCCGAGCTCAACCGCAACGACATCGCCCTCGTGCTGCACCTCGTCGACCGCATCGAGGACACCATCGGCGTCTACCGCAAATGGTGGGCGGGCCGGCACGTCGACGGCGTCATCCTCACCGACCTGCGCAAGGACGACCCGCGCCTCGACGCCCTCGTCGAGATCGGCCTGCCCGCCGCGGTCATCGGCGGCCGGCCCGGCCTCGAGGGCTGCAGCACCGTCGACGCCGACACGCCCGGCACCGCCCGCGCCATCGTCGGCTACCTGCGGGCCCTCGGCCACCGCACGATCGCCCGCGTCGCCGGCACCGAGGAGCTGTTCCACACCGGCCAGCGCGACGCCGCCTACCTCGCGGCCCTGGCGCACGCGGGGCTCGACGTCGAGCGGTATCGCGTCGTCTACACCAACTACAGCGCCGTCGACGGCATGCGGGCGATGCGGGACCTGATGAGCGGCGCCGAGCCGCCGACCGCCGTCGTGTTCGACAACGACGTGATGGCCGCCGCGTCGCTCAAGGTGGCGCACGAGATGGGCCTGTCCGTGCCGGAGGACGTGTCGGTCGTCGCGTGGGACGACTCCGACCTGTGCCAGATCACCGTCCCGGCGATCACCGCCGTGCAGCAGACCCCGGCGCAGCAGGCGGAGCTCGCCGCCCGCGCCCTGCTCGTCACCATCGGCGGCGGCGGGATCAGCCACGTCACGCTGCCGCCCGGCACCCTCACCGCGCGCCAGTCGACCCGGCCGCTGCGCCCCGGCCGCACCGCCTGAGACGTTCGCAACCGCTTCAGCGCACCACTGTTGACACTCCTTACTTCACCAACTTAAGGTCATGCTTCGCGTACTTATCCGGTTCAGTCGGTCGTGACCACGGGAGCACCCCACATGCCTGTCCTGCGTCCCCTTCACTCCGGGTGGACCCTGCGCGCGCCCTCGCCCGACGCTCCCGTGCCTGCCGCTGTGCCCGCCGCCGTGCCGGGCTGCGTGCACACGGACCTCCTGGCGGCCGGGCTGATCCCCGACCCCTATCTGGACGCGAACGAGCTGGACCTGGCCTGGATCGGCCGGACCTCGTGGGTCTACGAGACGACGTTCGACGCCGACGAGACCGGCGACCGGGTCGATCTGGTCGCCGGCGGCCTCGACACGGTGGCGACCGTCACGCTCAACGGCGTCGAGCTCGGCCGGACGGCGAACATGCACCGCGGCTACCGCTTCGACGTGCGCGAGGTGCTGCGCCCCACCGGCAACCGCCTGGAGGTGCGCTTCGACTCGGCGTACGACTACGCCCACGCCGTCCGCGACGCGCTCGGCGAGCGGCCCAACGCCTACGACGAACCGTTCCAGTACATCCGGAAGATGGCGTCGAACTTCGGCTGGGACTGGGGCCCGACCCTCGTCACCGCCGGCATCTGGCAGCCGATCGGCCTGGAGTCCTGGTCCGTGGCCCGGCTCGCGTCGGTGCGGCCGCGGGTGAGCGTCACCGACGGCACCGGTCGCGTCGACGTGCACGTCACCGTCGAGCGGGCTTCGGACGACCCGCTGACCCTGACCGCCTCGGTCGCGGGCATGACGGTGCAGGCGGGCCTCGCGGCGGGCGAGACGGAGACGGTCGTGACCGTCACGGTGCCGGACGTGCGGCTGTGGTGGCCCCGCGGGCACGGCGACGCCGCCCTCCACGACCTGACCGTCTCCCTCTCCAGCGGGGACGTCTGGCAGCGGCGGATCGGGTTCCGCACCGTGGAGCTCGACACCACGGCCGACGCCGACGGCACCGCGTTCACCCTCGTCGTCAACGGGACCCCGGTGTTCGTGCGCGGCGTGAACTGGATTCCCGACGACGCGTTCGTGACCCGCGTGGACCGGGACCGTTACGCGGCGCGGATCGGCCAGGCCGTCGACGCCGGGGTCAACTACCTGCGGGTGTGGGGCGGCGGCCGGTACGAGAGCGACGACTTCTACGACCTCGCCGACGAGCTCGGCGTGCTCGTCGGGCAGGACTTCCTCTTCGCGTGCGCCGCCTACCCGGAGGAGGAGCCCCTCGGCTCCGAGGTGGCGGCCGAGGCGCGCGAGCAGGTGGAGCGGCTGATGCCGCACCCGAGCCTGGTCATGTGGGTCGGCAACAACGAGAACATCTGGGGCTGGCACGACTGGGACTGGCAGCGGGCCCTGGACGGCCGCACCTGGGGCGCCGGCTACTACCTGGACGTCCTGCCGGGGATCGTGCGCGCCGTGGACCCGACCCGCCCGTACTGGCCGGGCAGCCCCTACTCCGGCACGCCCGGCGTGCACCCGAACGACCCCGCCCACGGCACCACCCACATCTGGGACGTGTGGAACAGCCACGACTACCGGCACTACGCCACCTACCGGCCGCGGTTCCTCGCCGAGTTCGGTTTCCAGGCCCCACCGGCGTACGCCACGCTGCGCCGCGCCGTGTCCGACGACCCGCTGACGCCCACGTCGCCCGGCGTCCTGCACCACCAGAAGGCGGGCGACGGCAACGGCAAGCTCGCCCGCGGCCTCACCGGCCACTTCCCCGCCCCGTCGTCGTTCGACGACTGGCACTGGGCCACCCAGCTCAACCAGGCCCGCGCGATCTCGTTCGGCATCGTTCACTTCCGGTCGCTGCGCCCCCTGTGCATGGGCACGGTCCTGTGGCAGCTCAACGACAACTGGCCCGTCACGTCGTGGTCCGCCGTCGACGGCGACGGCCGCCGCAAGCCGCTCTGGTTCGCATTGCGGCGGGTGTACGGCGAACGCCTGCTCACCCTGCAGCCGCGCGACGGTGTGCCGGCCCTGATCGCCGTCAACGACTCCGCGACGCCGTGGCGGGCCCACGTCGACGTGCGCCGGATCGGCTTCACCGGCGACCTGCACGCGAAGACCACCCTGGCCGTCGACGTCCCGGCCGGCGGCGCGGTCACCCTGCCGCTGCCGGCGGACCTGACCACGGCCGGCGACGCCGCCGCCGAGCTCATCGTCGCCGACGCCGGCCCGGACCGCGCGGTGTGGTGCTTCGCCGAGGACGTCGACCTCGCCTACCCGGCCGCGTCGACCGACGTCGTGGTCCGCCCCACCGCGGACGGCGCCGAGGTCTCGGTCACCGCACGGACGTTCGTGCGCGACCTGACCCTGTTCGCGGACCGCCTCGACCCGGCCGCGACGGTCGACGAGCAGCTCGTCACGCTGCTCCCCGGCGAGTCGGTGACCCTGCGCGTCACGGGCGGCGCGCTGCCCCCGGCCGACGACCCGGTCTGGCGCGGCGCACCGGTCCTCCGCTCGGCGAACGACCTCATCGCCCGCTGACGCGCTCTGGCCCGCTCCCGGCACGGCCGCGCTCGGGCCTGTTCCCGGGCTGGGCTCGCTCAGGCCCGCTCCCGGGCTGGGCCCGCTTTCCGCCGGGACCGGGTGGGACCGGTGGGCCACCGGGGCCGGCGACCGGCACGGTCGTGGTGCGGCCGGTGGGCGGAGGAATCTGGTCGCGGGCAGGCATGGCGTGCTCCTCACGGCCGGTCGGCGGGTGAGCGGCACACCTACCCCGCGACGGGCGCCACGGTGGGTGGTCCCGCGGGTGAACCCGTTCAGCGCACCTCGGCGAGACGGGACTCCAGGAACGCGCGCTCCACGTCGTTGCCGGTGAGCGCCAGGGCCTCGGTGTACGCGTCGGCGGCCTCCGGGAACCGGCCCAGCCGCCGCAGGAAGTCGGCCCGCACGGCGCTGAGGTAGGCGTACGTGGCGAGCTCCGGCATCCCGAGCAGCGGTGTCAGCGCGTCTAGCCCCGCCGCCGGACCGTCGCGCAGGCCGACGGCGACCGCGCGGTTGAGCGAGACGACCGGCGACGGCCAGAGGCGCCGGAGGACGTCGTACAGCGCGACGATCTGCGGCCAGTCGGTCGCCTCCCACGAGGGCGCCTCGGCGTGGACGGCGGCGAGCGCGGCCTCCACGGCGTAGCGGGTCGGCGGGTGCCGGCGCAGCGCGGCGGTCAGCAGGTCGGTGCCCTCACGGATCTGCCGGGTGTCCCAGCGGGTGCGGTCCTGCTCGGACAGCAGGACCAGCCGGCCGCCGGCGCCGCGGGTGTCCCTGCGGGCGTCGACGAGCAGCATCAGCGCCAGCAGGGCCGTGGCCGAGGCGTCGTGCGGAACCAGCAGCCGCAGTACCCGCGCCAGGGCGATCGCGGCGTCGACCAGGTCCTGCCGGACCAGCGTGTCGCCGACCGGCGCCGCGTGGCCGGTGGTGAAGACGAGGTGGATGACGTCGAGGACGGCACCGACGCGCTCCGGCAGGTCGTCCGGCGACGGCACCCGGAACGGGATGCGGGCCGCGCTGATCTTCCGTTTCGCGCGGGTGACGCGGGCCGCCATCGTCGGCTCCGGCACGAGGAACGCCCGCGCCACCTCGGCCGTCGTCAGGCCGCACACCAGGCGCAGCGTCAGCGCGACCTGCGCCTCCCGGGACAGCGCCGGGTGGCAGCAGGTGAAGATGAGCCGGAGCCGGTCGTCGTCCTCCCCCGGCCCGGGCGTCGCCTCCTCGGTGACCAGCAGCGGCAGCGCCCGGCGCAGCGCGGACTCGCGGCGCAGCACGTCGAGGGCCCGGTTGCGGGCGACGGTGGTGAGCCACGCGCCGGGCCGGTCCGGGACGCCACCGGCCGGCCAGGAGCGCAGCGCCCGCGCGAACGCGTCCTGGACGCATTCCTCGGCGAGGTCGAGGTCACGGGTGACGCGCACCGTCGCGGCGAGCACCCGGGCCCACTCGCGACGGTGCACCTCGGCGATGCCCACCGGTGGCTCGGCGGTCACCCGTGGTCCGGACGGTCGTGGTCCACGATCGGGCGGATCTCGACGCCGCCGTGGCCGGAGGCCAGCTCGGGCAGCATGGAGGCGGCGGCGATCGCGGCGTCCAGGTCGGCGGCGTCGATGACGTAGAAGCCGCCGAGGGCCTCCTTCGCCTCCAGGAACGGACCGTCGGTGATCATCGGGCCGCCGCGCAGCGTGGTCGCCGTCGTGGACGGCTCCAGCTCGTGCCCGGCGAGCACGGTCGCGGCGGCGCTGAACGCCCGGTGGCCCTCGCCCTTCTCGTGCCGCTCCTGCTCGGATTCGGCGTCCCAGCGCTGCTCGTCGCCGTAGATGAGGATGAGGTACTTCGCCATGGTCCGTCCTGTCTGCTCGGGGACTTTCTACCCTGACGACGATCGGCGCGGCGCCGAATTCGACAGGTGGTCCCGCGCGTTCTCCGGTGTGCGGCTACCAGCGGTCGTGGTGCACCGCCTCCGAGAGCGGGGTCCGCCGCCGCCAGCCGTGCCGTTCGAGGTCGGGCACCGTCTCCAGGTGCGTCACCGGCCCGAGGCACAGCCACGCGACGGGCCGGACACCGTCGGGGATGCCGAGCAGGTCCCGCACGAACGGCTCGCGGTAGAACGACACCCAGCCGACCCCGAGGTCCTCGGCGGTCGCGGCCAGCCACAGGTTCTGGATGGCGAGGCAGACGGAGTAGAGCCCGGCGTCGGCGATCGCGTGCCGTCCGAGCACCGCCGGTCCGCCGCGGCAGGGGTCGTACGTGACGACCACCGACAGCGTCGACTCCAGCACCCCGTCGATCTTGATCCGGGCGAAGGTCGCGGCCGCCGGCCCGTCGAGGGTCGCGGCGAACGCGTCCCGCTCGGCCCGGACGTGCGCGTGGAACGCGGCCCGCAGGCCGGGGTCGCGGACGAGGACGAAATCCCACGGCTGCGACAGCCCGACGCTCGGCGCGGCGTGGGCGGCGCGCAGCACGCGGTCGAGGACGTCACCGGGGATCGGCGCGCCGGTGAACTGGCCGCGCACGTCGCGGCGGCGGTGGACGACGTCGTACAGGTCGGTGCTCATGAGGGCAGGCTCCCGCTGCTCAGGCCGCCCCTGCGGACGGCCGGTGACCGCGAGGCCGGTCTTCGGACTCTCGGATCAACGCCTGCACCGTCCGCCTTCCCGGCCCTCGGGCCAGTGACCGCGCACCGCGAGGGCGCGCCTGGACGGCAGCTCCCCGATCACCGCGGCGGGCCCGTGCCGGATTCACACCGGCTTCCCGATTCTCCCCGGTCGCCTTCCGGCTTCCGGGGCACCTCGCATCAGTTCATGCCGCCTGCGAGCTTACGGCGCCACGGTCCGGAAGCCGGCACCACGGCGTTCCTTCGGCGACACGTCACCGACGGTCCGCGGCGCGCGTCCGCTGTGGGCGACGACCTCGACCTGACGGCCGCGATCAGCCTGCCAGCGGGACCTCGTGTTCTACTTACTCAACGACCCGGGATCCCTCGATCGAGGACGGCCGGTCGAGCAACGCGAAAAGCAGGGCGAGCGCGGCGAGGCCCAGGCACAGGGCGGCGCCGTCGGCGAGGGCCGGTGCCGGCCCGCCGGACGTGGCGGCGGTCGCCAGGAAGATGCCGCTCACGGCCGCGATGCTGACGCTCGCGGCGAGCCGCTGCGACAGCTGCAGCAGCGCCGCACTGAGCCCGTTCACCCCCGGTGGGGCGTGGGACAGGGTCAGCGCCTGGTTCGGCGCGATGACGAACCCGCCCGCCGCGCCGATCACGAACTGGCTCGCGGCGAGCGCCCACACCACCGGCCCGGCCGGCAGGACCTCGACCGCCGCGATCGACGCGGCGATGCTCGCGACCGCCACCCCGAGCGCGACCGTGGTGCCCCGCCGCCGCAGCCCCGAGGTGAACGCGGACGTGAGCGCGAACCCGACGGCGCTCGGCAGGGCGATGGCCGCGGCGGCGAGCGGCGGATGGTGCAGGCCGTCCTGCAGGTACAGCGACAGCACCAGATTCAGCGCGAGGGTGGCGCCGAAGTAGCACATGGCGACGAGCACGCCGAGGACATAGCCGCGGTTGCGGGTCAGTGCCGGCAGGAGGATCGCGCTGCGGCCGAGCGCGGTCCACCGCCGCTCCCACGCGAGGAACCCGGCGAGGCCGGCGCCCGCCCCGGCGAGCCACCACCAGCCGCCGGTGCCGACGACGGACAGCAGCGCGGCGAGGGTGGTGCCGCCGAGCAGCAGCAGACCGCCCAGGTCGAGGTCGCCGCGGTGGCCCGCGGGCCGGCCGGCGGGCAGGACCCGCAGCGCGAGGGGGATCGTCACGACCGCGAACGGCAGGTTCGCCAGCAGCACCAGCCGCCAGCCGAGCCCGTCCCCGGCCAGCTGGAGCACCACACCGCCGAGCAGCGGGCCGAGCATGCCTGCCACGCCGCCGACGAAGGCGTACGCGCCGAGCGCGCGGGCCCGGTCGCGGCCGTGGAACAGGTCCTGGAACAGCCCGATGATCTGCGGGTTGACGACGCCGGCGCCGAACCCCTGGACGAGGCGGGCGGCGGCGACGACCCAGCCGTGCTGGGCGGTGGCGGCCACGACCGCGCTGACGGCGAACACGGCGAGCCCGCCGGCGAACAGCAGCCGCCGGCCGTACAGGTCGCCGAGCCGCCCCGCGGGCACGAGCGCCAGCCCGAACGCGAGGGAGTACCCGGCCAGGATCCACTGCAGCGACGCGGTGCCGGCGTGCAGCGACCCGCGCAACGCCGGCACCACGACGTTCAGCACCGACTGGTCGAGCAGCGTGGTGAAACCGGCGCAGAGGCAGACCGCGACGACCCACCGCGCCCCGCCGGCCTTGACCGGCGCCGGTGCGGTGGTCAGTGACACCCGTCGAGCATTACATATTTATCCGATCGGAAATAGGGTTATGCGTGTCACGCCGTAGAGTGCGCGGGGTGAAGCTGCGCGGAGTCCTGCTCGACCTCGACGGCACACTGCTCGACCACGAGGCCGCGGTGACGACCGCCCTGCGGCGCTGGCTGCCGTCGATCGGCGTCGCACCGTCGCCGAAGCTCAGGGCGCTGTGGTCGGCGGTACAGGAGCGGCACCTGACGGACTGGCGGGCCGGGCGGATCACGTTCCAGCAGCAGCGCCGCCACCGCGTCCGCGACTTCCTCGCCGCGATCGACCGCCCCTGCGACGGCCCCGACGAGGAGCTCGACACCATCTTTTCCGGGTTTCTCCGCCTGTACGAACTGTCGTGGGCCCCCTACGACGACGCCCGCCCCGCCTTGCGGGCGCTGCGGCGGGCCGGACTGCGGACCGCGGTGCTGACGAACGGCATCGAGGAGCAGCAGACCGCCAAGCTCGCCACGATCGGCCTGCGCGACCTCGCCGGCCCGGTGTACACCGCCGAGACCCTGGGCCTGTTCAAGCCCGACCCCGCCGTGTTCGCCGAGGCGTGCCGCCGCTGGGGGCTGCCACCGGCGTCGGTGGTGAGCGTCGGCGACCGCCACGACCTCGACGTGCTGCCCGCCAGGTCCGCCGGCCTGCACGCCGTCCACCTGGACCGCGACGGGACCGGCCCGTCCGGCGAACCCCACCGCGTCATGTCCCTCGCCGGCCTGCCCGCCGCGCTCCTCGCCCACTGAGACCCAGGCCTCGGTGCGGGTTGTCCAACGGTGTCCAACGACGGGCTATTGACGGACGTCATATCGACAGAATGCGTCCATGGCGGCGGCGCAGCTGGTACATGATGAACCCGGATGGAACTATCGGGAGCGGACCCGGCAGGGCGGGGTGCTGCAGCACACCGGCAGGTTGCGGGCCTGGCGCGAGGACGGTGGGCGGCTGCTGGCGATGCTCACCGTGCACCCGTACTTCGAGGACTACGGGTGCACGATCCCGGAGCAGGTGCGGGCGCGGTTCCCGTTCTCGGGACGGCTCGTCGACGTGGTGTCCTACGAGCCGGGCTGGTGGGGCGGGCGTTGCCGCTACCACATCGCCGACCCGGCGTACGCGGCCGTGCAGCGATGGATGTCGGCGGACGCGCGGGCCGTCGCCCGGCGGCTGGGGCCAGGGTTCCGGATCGACGACGAGGCCGACACGACGTTCGGGCAGCTCGGCGCGTGACCGCCAAATAGGCGTAAATTCGGGCAAAACCGCATGAAGGACCTAGTACGCCCGTAGCGTCGGGTTGATGAGGATGGTTCACAGGCTGGCGGCCGGACTGGCCGCCCTCGCGGTGACCGGTGCCCCGGCCCTGACCGCGAACGCCGCACCCGCCGCCGCGTCCGAGGATCTCAAACCGGCGCTGCTCACCCCCGCCGACCTGCCCGAAGGGTTCATGCCGATCGCCGCCGCGACCGACGACGACGGCGCCGTCAGCATCGGGGGCAACTTCCCGGGCTGCCCGTCCCTCGCGCCGGTGACCGGCGACGGCACCGCGTCCGCCGCCGTCACCTACAGCAAGGGTGTCGTCGGGCCGTACCTGACGCACGCGCTGGTGCGCTTCCCGGCCGGCGGTGCCGCGCCCGCGATGGACCGGCTCGCCGAGGCCGTCACCACGTGCAAGTCGTTCAGCCAGGAGCTGGCCGGCATCACGGTGCGCTTCACGCTCGCCCCGACGCAGGTCCCGGCGACGCTCGGCGAGCGGGCCTTCGGGGTGCGGATGACCGGCGACACCGACTTCGGCATCAAGGTCACCGCCGACATCATCGCGGTCCGGCGCGGGGAGTTCGTGCTGTGGCTCAACGACATGACCGTCGGCGACGCACCGGCGGGCATGATCGCCACCCTGGCCGAGCCGGCCGCCGACCGCTGCGCCCAGCGCGTCAAGGGCTGCTGACCGTCAGGACCACCTTCCCGGTGACGCGGCCGGTGGCGACCAGCTCGTGGGCCTTCGCGACCTCCTCGATGGGGAGCACCGCGTCGACGACGACCCGCAACGACCCCCGCTCCACCAGGTCGGCGAGGGACCGCAGGCCCGCGTGGTCGGGCTGCACGATGAGGAACCCGGCCCGGCGGCCCTGCCGCCGGGCCTCGTCCGCCAGGTAGGCCTCGGCGGGCGACGCCAGGGACACCAGGATCCCGCCGGGCCGCAGCGTGGCAAGGGACCGCGGACCGTATCCGCCGCCGATCGGGTCGACCACCACGTCCAGGTCGGCGACGGCGTCCTCGAACCGCGCGGCCGTGTAGTCCACCACCTCGTCCGCGCCGAGCTCGCGCACCAGATCGTGTTTCGCGGCACTCGCGGTGCCGACGACATGGGCGCCACGCGACTTCGCGATCTGCACCGCGAGATGCCCCACACCACCCGCCGCCGCGTGGACCAGGACCCGCTGCCCGGGCCGGACGTCGGCGGTCTCGACGATCGCCTGCCACGCGGTGAGCCCGGCCAGGCCGAGCCCGGCGGCCTCCACGTGCGACAGCCCGGCCGGCTTGCGGGCCAGGTGCCGGGCCGGCGACGTCACGTAGTCCGCGTACGTGCCGGCGGCCTCCGGCAGGCGCGGCATCCCGAACACCTCGTCGCCCGGGCGCAGCCACGTCACGCCGAGGCCGACCTCCTCGACGACCCCGGACACGTCCCAGCCGAGCCGGACCGGCGTGCCGATCAGCCCGCCGGTCGCGCGGTGCCACAGGTCGGTCGGGTTGACCCCGGTCGCGTGGACCCGCACGAGCACCTCCGAGGTCCCCGGCGCCGGGCGGTCCACCTCCAGCACCCGCAGCACCTCGGGCCCGCCGAACACGTCCTGACCGATCGCGCGCATCGCTTCCCCCATCGCTCGTGTTGCCGTCGCGGTCCAGCCTCGCCGTGACGGGCACCGCAGACGAGTGGCCGCATCGCCAGTATGTGCAAGGATCTGGCCATGGCAGTGACCCCGGCCGCGCATCGCGTCGTCGTGCTCGCCCTCGACGGCGTGTACCCCTTCGAGCTGAGCATTCCGAGCCGGATCTTCGGCACCGCCGGCCCGCTGTACGACGTGCTGACCTGCAGCCTCGACGGCGCCCCGGTCCGCACCGGCTACGACTTCAGCGTCGGCGTGCGGCACGACGCGTCGGTCATCGGCACCGCCGACACGCTGGTCGTGCCGCCGTTCGTGTGCGCGCCGGACGCCCCCCGCGACTGGCTGCCCGAGCCCCTGGCCGAAGCGCTGGGCCGGCTGCGGCCAGGCACCCGGATCGTGTCCATCTGCACCGCCTCTTACGTCCTCGCCGCCGCCGGGCTGCTCGACGGGCGCCGCGCGACGACACACTGGAACGACGCGGAGCACTTCCAGCGCACGTTCCCCGCCGTCGACGTCGACGCGTCGGTGCTCTTCATCGACGACGGCGACGTCCTCACCGCCGCCGGCGCGGCCTCCGGCATCGACGTGTGCCTGCACCTGATCCGCCGCGACCACGGCAGCGCGGTCGCCAACCGGGTCGCCCGGCTCTGCGTCGTGCCGCCGTGGCGGGAGGGCGGCCAGGCGCAGTACATCGACCGTCCGGTGCCCGCCCCGGCGGCCGCGACCACGGGCGCGGCCCGGCAATGGGCCCTGGGCCGGCTCGACCGCCCGATCTCCCTCGCGGAGCTCGCCGGCCACGCGCGGATGAGCGTGCGGACGTTCTCCCGCCGCTTCCGGGAGGAGGTCGGCCTGACGCCGGGACAGTGGCTGACCCGCCAACGGGTCGAGCACGCCCGGCACCTCTTGGAGGCCACGGACCTACCGGTCGACCGGGTCGCCGCCGAGGCCGGCTTCGGCACCGCCGCCTCGATGCGCCAGCACCTCGCCGGCGCCCTCGGCGTCGCCCCGCTGGCCTACCGCAACACCTTCCGCGCCGCCGCCCCCTCCACCTGACCCGCTTCGGCATTCAGGACCACGAGCGATCCGGATCGCCGGCCGTGCCGCCGTCACCACGCCGCCCTGACCTGGGACACCATCGACCTCGCGCGCCCGATCGACTACCCCGGCCCCGACCTCGGGTGGCGGTCCGAGTCGCTGCCGACGGCACCCCCCGGCATCCCGTCCACACTGGACGGTGTCCCCGCCGCGCTGCTCCTGACCGCCGTCTTCATCCGGGGTGGCGGTCCTGGTGCTCACCGTCACCTGACGACGCCGCGACGGCGGCGCGGGCCGCGGCCTCGAACCGCTCCGTCTCGATGATCCAGCGGAGCCGGTCCTGGTCCCCGGGTGGCATCCGCTCGACGAGGCCGCCGGCGAGTCCCGCGGGGAGCGCGGCCAGGATCCGCCCGGGTCCCCACCCGCTGCGGACCCGGGCGAGCGCCGCGGCGGCGGTGCCGGGGTCCATGGCCGTCAGGAGCCGGGCGGCGACGTCCGCGGGGCGCCACCGCAGTTGCTGGGCGGCCCGCAGCGGGGACATCGCCGAGAGCCTGGCGACCGCGTCGCCCTCGCTCATCAGCAGCAGGACCCGGTCGCGTTTCGGTCTGGGGAACCGGTCCGCGGCCGCGGCGGGCGGCATGGCGGCGAGCACCCCGGCCGCCAGCGGCTCCGGCATCGAGTTGCACATCCACGCCGCCGTGCGGGCGTCCATCGCCGCCATCGCGGCCGCCACCGCGGAAACGGCGGCCGGCCGCGTCGGCCCGCCCGGCGCGACGGTCGCGGACACCAGGGTCTCCGCGGCCGGGGAGCCCGCCACCATCGCCGCCGCGATCCGGGCCGCCGGGGCCGGCTCGATGGCCTCGAAGACGGCGGCGAGGTCCGGGGTCTCCAGCCCGGCGAGCTCGGCGGCGGCGACGGCCGCGGGCAGGGCGGCGAGGTCCGGTGCGGGCCGCGGGTGGGTGACGGGGACGCCGTGCGTACGTCGCCAGCGCCGCCACGACCGGGCGGTCATGCACTCGCCGGGGTGCTCGACGAGCCACAGCAGGTAGCCGGCGCGGAGCCGGACGGCCTGGCCGGGCGGGCCGGCAGTGGCACCCGGGGCACCGGCGGCGCGCAGGCGGTCCCGCAGCGCGGCGCCGTCCAGGAACCGGGCCAGGCGAGGGTCCTGCCGCATGCCACCGGTCCGGTGCACGGCGTCGAGCACCAGGTCCTCGAGCGCGGCCCGGGTCGCGTCCGACACGCCGTGGCGGATGAACGCGGCGACGGGCCACGAGAACCCCGACGGCCAGAGCCGCCACACGCGCCGGCATTCGGCCGGGAACCGCCGGGACCACCGCATGAACAGCAGCGCGTACGGCTCCAGCCTGCGCAGCTCGTCGCCGCCGAGGTCGGTGTCCGGGGCGGTGAACGCGGCGAGCGGATCGGCGAGGGTGCCGGTGGGCACGGACACGTGCGGGCGCCACAGCAGCGTCTCGGTGCGGCGCAGGGCGGCGGCCCGCACCTCGTCGTCCTCGGCGGCGAGGTCGAAGACCCAGGCGTAGGCGGGCAGGGTCCGCACGTCGAACGGGGGCTGCACCGGAGTCACTCCGACAGCAGGGAGGAGACCTGCGGCGAGAACGTGGAGTGCAGCACCAGCGCCGCGCCGCCGACGACGGCGGCGTCGATGCCGAGCGGGGACAGCGCGACGTCGACGACGCGGATGTGCCTGGCCAGGGGGCGGGTGCCGAGGGCACGGACGACCGCCTGACGGAAGCGGCCCTCGACGTGGCGGATGCCGTGGCCGCCGAGGATGACCAGGTCGACGTCGACGATGTTCACGACGTTGACCACGACGGTGGCGAGGTGCTCGGCGGCCTCGTCGATGACGGCGGCGGCGAGGGGGTCACCGGCCGCGGCGGCGAGACAGATCGCCGGGTGGTCCACAGTGGACGGATCGGCTCGGAACGCGGCGGCGAGCGACGACTCCGGCAGCCCGGCGGAGACGCGCGCCCCGGCGGGCAGCGGGTCCGCCACGGCGGAACGCGACCTGACGGTGGCAGGACGAGCATCAGCGGCGGCACGGCGCTGGCCGGCGGCGAGGACCGGGCCGGCGGCGGCACGGACCGGATCGGCAGCCGCGGCACGCGGATCGGCGGCGAGCAGCGGGTCGGCGGCGGCGCCCGGACCGGCGACGGGCAGCGCAGCACCAGCGGTGCGCAGGTCGGCGGCGAACAGCGGGTCGGCAGCGGCGCCCGGACCGGCGACGGGCAGCGCAGCACCAGCGGTGCGCAGGTCGGCGGCGAACAGCGGGTCGGCAGCGGCGCCCGGACCGGCGGCGAACAGCGCAGCACCAGCGGCACGCGGGTCCACGGCGAGCAGTGGGTCGGCGGCGGCGCTCGCGGCGGCGGCGGGCAACCCGGCGGCGGCGGTGAGCAGCGGGTCGGCGGCGAACAGCGGGTCGGCAGCAGCGCCCGGACCGGCGGCGGACCGCCCGGCACCGGCGGTGCGCGGGTCGGCGGCGAGGACCGGGTCCGCGGCGAGGACCGGGTCGGCGGCGAGGACCGGGTCGGCGGCGAGGACCGGGTCGGCGGCGAGGACCGGGTCCGCGGCCGCCGCGAGGAGCCTGTGCGCGGCGGCGACGATCGCGGACGGGTTGACGAGGCTCTCCAGGCAGCCGCGGTTGCCGCAGTAGCAGCTGGGACCGTCGTCGGCGACGGTGGTGTGGCCGAACTCGGCGGCGTTCATCGAGCCGCCGCGGAAGACCTGGTGGCCAAGGACGAGGCCGCCGCCGACGCCGGTGCCGAGGAAGAAGTAGGCGAAGTTGGCGACGCCGCGGCCGGCGCCGGCCCAGCGCTCGCCGATGGCGGCGGCGGTGGCGTCGTTGTCGAGGGTGACGTCGAGGCCGGTGGCGGTGGCGAGCATCTCCTTGATCGGCACGCGGCTCCAGTTGGCGAGCTGCGGCGGGGAGATGACCATGCCGACGTGCTGGTCGATGGGGCCGGGGGCGGCGAGGCCGAGGCCGAGGACCTGGCCGCGCTGGACGCCCGCCTCCAGGAGGACCTCGTCGACGAGCTCGGCCATGGCGGCGGTGACGAGCGCGGGCTCGACGGGGCGCGGGGTGGGACGGCGGGCGGTGACGAGGGGGCGGCCGAGGAGGTCGACGACGACCGCGGCCAGCTCGACCGGGTCGAAGTGCAGGCCGACCGCCCGGCCCGCGTCGGCGTTGAGGCGCAGGACGGTGCGTGGCTTGCCGCCGTTGGACGTGCGGGCGCCGTCCTCGTGCACGATGCCCTCGTCGATCAGCCGCCGGACGATGCCGGACACGGTCTGCGGGGTGAGCCCGGTGTGCTGTGCGATCTCCACGCGGCTGACACCGTCTGCGAGCTGAATCTGATCCAGCACCACAGCCCGGTTGTATTGTCCTACTTTAGGGAGATTGGTCCCTACCTGTCGCACGCATTACCGCCTTCTCGCAGTTGCTCATCACATCCTCTCCCAGGACGTTGACTTTGTAAAACAATTTGATTTACTCTCGGACACACGTAGCTCACCGCCCCGACACGAAACCCTGGCTCGCGAGGCTGCGTCATTACCGGATTGTTACCAACCAGTCCAGCTGGCGGCTTTGCAAAGTCTGCGATCTGAAATAAGTTGGTCGCCACAACAAATGTGCCAACTGGCGTTCCCCCGGAGGCAACATGACGAGCAGCGCTCCGGTCTTGCTGGAGATGCGGTCGATCACCAAGGAGTTCCCCGGCGTCAAGGCCCTGTCGGACGTCAACCTGGTGGTCCGCGCCGGCGAGATCCACGCCATCTGCGGCGAGAACGGTGCCGGCAAGTCCACTTTGATGAAGGTGCTCAGCGGTGTCTACCCGTATGGCTCCTACACCGGCGACATCTTCTACCAGGGCAACGAGGTCCGCTTCCCGGACATCCGGTCCAGCGAGCACGCCGGGATCGTGATCATCCACCAGGAGCTCGCGCTCGTCCCGGGCATGTCGATCACCGAGAACCTGTTCCTCGGCAATGAGCCCCGCAGGTTCGGCGCGATCGACTGGCAGGCCGCCAACAAGAAGGCCTATGAGCTGATGGCGCTGGTCGGTCTCAAGGAAGACCCCGACACCCTCATCAAGGACATCGGCGTCGGCAAGCAGCAGCTGGTCGAGATCGCGAAGGCGTTCGCCAAGGACGTGCGGCTGCTGATCCTCGACGAGCCGACCGCCGCGCTCAACGAGAACGACTCCCAGCACCTGCTCGACCTGCTCAAGGGCTTCAAGGAGCGGGGCATCACCTCGATCATGATCTCGCACAAGCTCAACGAGATCGAGGCGGTCGCCGACACCATCACGATCCTGCGCGACGGCAGGACCATCGAGAGCCTCGACGTCAAGGGCGAAGGGGTCAACGAGGACCGCATCGTGCGCGGGATGGTGGGTCGCGACCTGAGCAGCCGGTTCCCCGACCACACGCCCAAGATCGGCGAGGTGTTCTTCGAGGTCCGGGACTGGACGGTGCGGCACCCGATCTCCGCCGACCGCCTGGTGTGCAAGGGCTCGAACTTCAGCGTCCGGCGCGGCGAGATCGTCGGCTTCGCCGGCCTCATGGGCGCTGGGCGCACCGAGCTGGCGATGAGCATCTTCGGCCGGTCCTACGGGACCTGGTTGTCCGGGCACATCTTCAAGGACGGCCACGAGATCGAGCTGAAGTCGGTCGCCGACGCCATCAAGCACGGCCTGGCGTATGTCAGCGAGGACCGCAAGGCGATCGGGCTCAACCTGCTCGACGACATCAAGACGTCGATGGTGGCGGCGAAGCTGTCGAAGATCTCCCGCAACGGCGTGCTCGACCAGGTCAAGGAGCACACCTACGCCGAGGAGTACCGCAAGAGCCTGCGGGTCAAGACGCCGACGGTCGACGAGGGCGTCACCAAGCTCTCCGGCGGCAATCAGCAGAAGGTCGTCCTGGCGAAGTGGATGTTCACCGACCCGGACCTGCTGATCCTCGACGAGCCGACCCGCGGCATCGACGTGGGTGCCAAGTATGAGATCTACGGCATCATCCAGCAGCTCGCCGACCAGGGTAAGGGCGTCATCGTCATCTCGTCCGAGCTGCCCGAGCTGATCGGCCTGTGCGACCGCATCTACACAGTGTTCGAAGGCACCATCACCGGCAACATCGCCCGTGCCGATGCCAACCCGGAACTCCTCATGAAGCAGATGACCTCCACGAAGAAGATGCCGACTACGAAGAAGATGCCGACGCCATGAGCAGATTCAAAGACCTGCAGAAGAACCTCTTCGGAGGCTCGACCTCCAACGCCCGGCAGTTCGGGATGATCTTCGCGCTCCTGGCGACCATCCTGTTCTTCCAGATCAAGACCAACGGGCTGACCCTCACCTCGGGCAACCTCATCAACGTCGTGAGCCAGTACTCGTACATCCTGATCCTGGCCATCGGCATGCTGATGGTCATCGTGGCCGGTCACATCGACCTGTCCGTCGGGTCGGTGGCGGCGTTCGTCGGCATCGTGGTCGCCAAGGCCATGCAGGAGTGGGACCTGTCCTGGTGGACGGGCATCCTGCTGGGCCTCGCGGTCGGCGCGCTCGTCGGGGCGTGGCAGGGCTTCTGGGTCGCATACATCGGCGTGCCCGCCTTCATCGTCACCCTCGCCGGCATGCTGCTCTTCCGCGGCGGCAACCAGTACATCGGCAACGCCGACTCGGTGCCGGTGCCGGAGGCCTTCAAGAAGATCGGCGCCGGTTACCTCAGCGAGATCGGCCCGAACACCGGGTACAACAACCCGACGTTGCTGCTCGGCCTGGTCGCCTGCCTGGCCGTGATCTGGCGGGAGTACCGGGCCCGGCAGGTCCGCTTCGCGATGGGCGCCGAGCCGACCCCGGTGTGGGTGTCGCTGATCCGCCTGGCCGTGATGCTCGGCGTGATCGTCTTCGCCACGCTGCGCTTCGCCGGCGGCCGGGTCGGCACCAGCTTCCCGATCTCCGGCATCATCCTGGCCGTCCTGGTCATCGCGTATGCCTTCTACACCCGCAACACGGCCGGCGGCCGCTACATCTACGCGGTCGGCGGCAACGCCCGCGCCGCGGAGCTGTCCGGCGTGAAGCTCAAGCGGGTCAACTTCTTCGTCATGATGAACATGTCGGTCCTCGCCGCGCTGGCCGGCATGATCTTCGTGGCCCGCTCCGGGGCCTCCGGCCCGCAGGACGGTCTGAGCTGGGAGCTGGACGCCATCGCGGCCGTCTTCATCGGCGGCGCGGCGGTCTCCGGCGGTCTCGGCACCATCAGCGGCTCGATCGTCGGCGGTCTGGTCATGGCCCTGCTCACCAACGGCCTCCAGCTGATCGGCACCGGCACCGACAAGACCCAGATCATCAAGGGTCTGTTCCTGCTCGCCGCCGTCGCGTTCGACGTCTACAACAAGAGCCAGGGTCGCTTCTCGATCATCGGGTCGATCAGCAAACCCTTCCGCCGGGAGTCAACCGGAGGTCCGTCCGCACCAGCCGGAACCGGACAAGAGGCCGCCAAGACCCCGGTGGCCGGCTGACACCCTGTCCCGCCCCAACACCCGCACCACACCATCCGAAGAAAGGCACTGCCAAACATGCGCAAGTTCCTCACCAGGAGCCTCGCCGTCAGCGCGGTCGCTCTGCTCGCACTCAGCTCGGCCGCCTGTGGCGACTCCGAGCGTGACGGCGGCACCGGCAGCGGCACGCCCGCCAAGGGCTTCGCCGCCGACTCCCTGATCGGTGTCGCGCTGCCGTCGAAGACGTCGGAGAACTGGGTGCTCGCCGGTGACCTGTTCACCAACGGCCTCAAGGACGCCGGCTTCAAGTCCGACGTGCAGTACGCCGGTGCGTCGACCACGGTCGCGGACCAGCAGGCGCAGATCTCCGCCATGGTCACCAAGGGCGCGAAGGTCATCGTCATCGGCGCGACCGACGCCGCGCAGCTGTCCACCCAGGTGGCGGCGGCCAAGGCCGCCGGCGCCAAGGTCGTCGCCTACGACCGGCTCATCACCGGCACGGCGGACCTGGACTACTACATCGCGTTCGACAACTTCAAGGTCGGCCAGCTGCAGGGCCAGGCCCTGCTGGACGGTATGAAGGCCAAGAAGGCGACCGGCCCGTGGACCGTCGAGCTGTTCTCCGGCTCGCCGGACGACAACAACGCCGGTGTGTTCTTCAACGGCGCGATGGACGTGCTCAGGCCGGCCATCGACAAGGGTGACGTCATCGTCGGCTCCGGCCAGAAGGACGTCAAGCAGACCGCCATCCAGGGCTGGAAGGCCGAGGGTGCGCAGCAGCGCATGGACTCGCTGCTGACCTCCACCTACACCGCCGGCAAGACGCTGGACGGCGTGCTCTCCCCGAACGACACCCTGGCCCGCGCGATCATCACCTCGGTGAAGGCCGCCGGCAAGCCGGTCCCGGTCGTCACCGGTCAGGACTCCGAGGTCGAGTCGGTCAAGTCGATCATGGCCGGCGAGCAGTACTCCACGATCAACAAGGACACCCGCAAGCTGGTCGCCGAGACCATCACCATGGTCAAGGCGCTGCAGGCCGGTAACGAGCCGACCATCAACGACACCAAGTCGTACGACAACGGCAAGAAGGTCGTCCCGTCGTACCTGCTCGCGCCGGTCATCGTGACGAAGGCCAACGCCGCCGAGGCGTACGCCAACGACCCGAAGCTGTCCCCGCTCACCAAGTAACACCGACACCACACACAGCACCTGATGTCGTGGGTCCCCGGAACGCGGTTCCGGGGACCCACGCCGTTGTAGGGAGCGACCCGTGTCAGCGAGTTCCCAGATCCCCCAGCGAAGCACCCCGACCCAGGACTCGGTCCGCCGCCAGAACCTGGGCGCGCTGCTGCGATACGTGCACGTCAGCGGCGACACCTCCCGCGCCGAACTGACCAGCCAGCTCGGCCTCAACCGCAGCACGATCGGCGCGCTCACCGCCGACCTCGCGGGCGCCGGGCTCATCGACGAGGGCGTCCCGCTGGAGACCGGCCGGGCGGGCCGTCCGTCGCTGGTCGTGCGTCCCAGGTCTTCGCGGGTGTACGGGTACGCGCTGAGCATCGAGGTCGACCGCCTGCGCGCCGCGCGGGTCGGGCTCGGCGGCAAGATCCTCGACAGCCGGGAACTCCCCCGGCCGCGCGGCACCGCGGTCCGCGACACCCTCGCGACCCTCGCCGGCTTCATCGACGACATGCGCCGCACGGGCAGCGCGGCCGGGTCCGCCGACGCGGTCTTCGTCGGCAGCGGCATCGCCGTGTCCCGCATGATGCGCCACGCCGACGGCGTCGTGCGCATGCTCCCGCCCGGCGCCGCCCTCGACGCGGCCGACGACCTGGGACTCGACCGCCCGCCGGTGGCCGGCAACGTCGCGGACCTCGCCGCCCTCGCCGAGCACACCCGCGGCGCCGCCGCCGGCCTCGACAACGTCATCTACCTGCACGGCGACGCGAGCATCAGCGCCGGCATCATCGCCGGCGGCCGCCGCGTCACCGGCCACGGCGGCCACGGCGGCGAGGTCGGCCACATGGTCGTCGACCCGCAGGGCCTCGCCTGCGGCTGCGGGTCACGGGGCTGCTGGGAGACCGAGATCGCCCGGCACGTCTCCCTCGACCGGGACGCCGTCACGGCGTGCGTCGAGGCGGCCCGGCTCGGCGACCCGTCGGCCCGCGACGCCGTGCGGCGGGCCGCGGACTGGCTCGGCTTCGGCGTCGCCAACCTGGTGAACATCTTCAACCCGACCGCCGTCGTGTTCGGTGGCGCGCTGCGGGCGCTGTACCTCGCCGGCGCCGCCCACGTCCGGGGCCGGCTGTCGACGACGGCGCTGCCCGCCTGCCGGGACCACGTCCGGCTGCGCACACCGCTGCTCGGCGACGACGCCCCGCTGGTGGGCGCCGCCGAGCTCGCCTTCGAACGGCTCCTCGCCGACCCCCTGGAGACCGCCGAATCGTGACCGTCCCGGGGCAGACAAGGACCGCCCCGAGCCGCAGAATCTCGATCGTGACTCTCGCCGCCACCGGTACCGACGAACGCTGCCCACGATGCCGGGCGGGCCTCGTCATGGCGGACCCGGCACCCGCGTGGTGCCCGGCCTGCGAGTGGGGACTCGACGCGTTCGACCGGCACCGGGCGCCGCGGACCTGGGGCCTGCGCGCCGGTGACCGGGCCGACCACTGGCTGGCGTTCCGGCTCAACCGGCGCCAGTACGACTCCCTCGTCGGCCGGACGGTCGGGCGCCGCGGCAACCCCCTGGCCCGGGTCGCGATGCTGCTGCTCGCCACGCCGCTGCTGCTGCTCATGCCGCTGGTCCTGGCCGCCGGGGTCTACCTCGCCGGCAGCGCCTCGCCGATCGGGATGGTCCTCGGACCGGCCATCATCATCTGCACGCTCGTCCTGGTGTGGCCGCGGCGGCGCGAGGAGCCGCTCTGGCAGCCGTGGGTCGTCGACGAGGTCTCGGCGCCGGCGCTGTTCGGCCTCCTGCGCCGGGTCGCCGACGCGGCCGGCACCCCGATGCCGCACGAGGTGCACCTGGACCACGACGTGAACGCGGCCGTCACCGTGCGCGGGATCCGGCGCCGCCGGGTGCTGTGCGTCGGGCTGCCGCTGTGGGCCGCCCTCGACCCTCAGGAACGCGTCGGGCTGCTCGCGCACGAGTTCGGGCACTTCGTCAACCACGACGCGCGGCGCGGCCTCGTCGTCCGGGGCGGCCTGCGGGTCCTGCACGGCATGCTCGGCGTGCTGGCCGGCGCCGTGCGCGGCGGCTCCCTGTGGGTGCTGCCGGTGGTGTTCCTCGGGGCGCCGGTGCTGTGGCTGCTGTCGGTGACGCTGCTCATACTCTCCGGCAGGGACAGTCAGCGCGCCGAATATCTCGCCGACCAGATCGCGACCCGGGTCGCCGGCACGGCCGCGGTGGCGGGCCTGTTCGACGGCCTTCTGATCAGCGACGGCCTGCCCGCCGCGGTCGCGGCCGGGCACCGCAGCCCCGCCGACCCGCTGACCTGGCGGACCGCCGCCGCTCACCTGCGCACTTCCACGCCCCTGGAGACCCTGGCGCTGCTCAGCCTCAGGACCGAGGCGTCGCTGCTGCGCTCGCACCCGCCCACCGGTCTGCGCCGGCGGATGGTGCGCTCCCGGCCGGCACAGGCGGCGCAGATCGAACCTGACGAGCAGGAATGGGCGGCGGTCGGGCGCGACCTCGCCCCCTGGTTCGCGAAGCTGGCGAAACGGCTCAGCGGCTGAGCAGGGTGGCCAGGTGCTGGCAGGTCGGGCGGGCCTCGAGGTGCAGGCGGGCGACGTTGAGCCCGTCGGTGCCGAGCACGGCCAGCAGCGTGGTGCCGGTGACGGCGTACACGGTGAGATACCCGCCGTCGTTGCGCATCGTCGCGTCGCGGAACGGTGACTGCCCCAGCACCAGCGCCACCTGCCGGCCGAGGCCGAACGTCGTCGCGGCGAGGGCGGCCAGGTCGTGCGGTTCGGTCTCCGGACCGAGATCCTGCGTGACGAGCAGCCCGTCGACGCCCGCCAGGACGCTGCCGCGAACCCCCGGCACCCGCAGGCGGAGGTCCGCCATCTCCGCGCGCACCGGGGAGAGGACCGCGTCGTACGGCTCCGGCCGGGCACCGAACGGGGCCGGCGGGAGCTGACCCACCGAGCCACCGAGCTCGAGGCTCTCCCGGCGGGGCAGGCCGCCCGCGCCGCCTGCGCCGCCTGAGCCTTCCAGGTCGCCGAAGAAGCTCGACGTCACAGTTCGAGGCCCTCTTCGATCAGGCGCAGCTGGTGGCGGGCCAGTGCGAGGTTCGCGCGGGCCTTGGCCAGTGCCACGTAGAGGAACAGGCCGTGACCGTTGCGGGAGTGCAGCGGGCGGATCAGGTGGTACTGGCTGTCGAGGGTGATCAGGATGTCCTCGATCGGCTCGCCGAGGCCGAGCATCTCGATGGTGCGCAGCTTCGACCGGACGACGTCGGTGTTGCCGGCCGCGGCCACCGTGATGTCGAAGTCGGGGCTGCCACCGAGGGTGCCGAGCGTCATGCCGCTGGTGTAGTCGACGAGCGCGACCGCGAACGCCCCTTCGATGTTCATCGTGCTCTTCAGCGCGACGTCCAGGTTGTTGCTCAAACCGTGCCTCCAGGGGGAACTTGCGTTTGCCGAGGCCAGCGTCGCACAGGCCGATCTTTTCTCACATATTTCGACGCGGCATTTGACCGGTCGGCTCATCGTCTGCTGACCCCTCGACCGATGCCGGTCACCCCGAGCGAGACCCGCCGCACGCAGCGTCGCGGCACGCGGGTTCATAAACAGTTTTGACGTTACGAATCATCGACGTCTGTTTCCCGGGGTGACTCCCGGCGGTCACGCGCTCCTACCTTCTGCTGCAGCCCTCCGGGGTCGGCGTCAACCGGACCCGGCCACGGAGCCGGCAACCCTTCGAGGAGGTCTCACCGTGTTGCACCGAATTACGGCGGCCGGCACCGCGCTCGCCGCGGGGCTGGTCGGCGCCTTCGCGGCGGCCGGACCGGCGCAGGCCGCGCCCGCGGTCGGCGCGATCCTGTACGCGGACAGTCCCGACGCGGTGTCGGGTCGTTACATCGTCACCCTGAAGGACGGCTCCACGTCGATCGCCACCCAGGCGTCCCGGCTCACCGGCCGCTTCGGCGGGCAGACCCGGCACGTCTACGACCCGGTCCAGCGCGGCTTCTCGGCGGCCATGTCGTCGCAGCAGGCGGCGCGCCTGGCGGCGGACCCGGCCGTGGCGTCCGTGGAGGCGGTCCAGCGCATCACCGTGCTCGACACCCAGAACAACCCGCCGAACTGGGGCGACGACCGCATCGACCAGCGCAGCCTGCCGCTGAACCAGGCGTTCACGTACCCGGCGAACCCGGGCCAGGGCGCCACCGTGTACGTGCTGGACACCGGCCTCAACGCGAGCCACACCGAGTTCACCGGCCGGGTCAGGCAGGGCACCGACATCGTCGACGGGGACAGCAACCCCGCCGACTGCCACGGCCACGGCACGCACGTCGCGGGCACGGCGGTCGGCACCACGTACGGCATCGCGAAGAAGGCGAGCCTGGTCTCGGTGCGGGTGTTGAACTGCCAGGGCTCCGGCACCAACGACGACCTCATCGCGGGCATCAACTGGGTGCGCGCCAACGCGCAGAAGCCGGCGGTCGCGAACTACTCCATCGGCTGCGGCAGCCGGTGCAGCAGCCAGGCCATGGACAGCGCCGTGTCGAGCCTGATCAGCTCGGGCGTGCAGTTCGTGCAGGCGGCCGGCAACAACGGCGACGACGCCTGCTACTACAGCCCGCAGGGGGTCGCCGCGGCGATCACCGTCGGCAACAGCAACAGCTCCGACGGGCGCAACAGCTCCAGCAACTACGGCTCGTGCCTGGACCTGTTCGCCCCCGGGACGAGCATCGTGTCCGCGTCGTACTCCAGCAACACCGGCAGCGCGACGATGACCGGCACCTCGATGGCCTCGCCGCACGTGGCGGGCGCCGCCGCGCTGTACCTGGGCGCGAACCCGAACGCCACCCCGGCGCAGGTCCGCGACGCCCTGGTGAACAACGGCAGCACCGGCAAGATCACCAGCCCGGGCAGCGGCTCCCCCAACGTGCTGCTGTACACCGGCTTCATCGGCGGCGGGACCCCCGCCGACCCGGCCGTGGTGAACCCGGGCAACAGGAGCTCTGTCGTCGGCCAGCCGGTCGACCTGCAGATCCAGGGCAGCGGCGGCACCACGCCGTTCACCTGGAGCGCGTCCGGCCTCCCGGCCGGGCTGTCCATCGGCGCGTCGACCGGTCGGATCACCGGCAGCGCGACGACCGCGGGCACATCGAACGTCACGGTGACGCTGAAGGACGCGGCGAACAAGACCGCGACCACCCAGTTCACCTGGACGGTCACCACCGGTGGCGGCGGCTGCACACCCTCGCAGCCCGTCGGCAACGGAGGGTTCGAGAGCGGCACGTCGCCGTGGACCGCGACCGCGAACGTGATCGGGACGTGGTCGCAGTACCCGGCGCGCAGCGGCTCCCGCAACGCCTGGCTCAACGGGGGCGGCAAGGTGCAGACCGACACGGTCTCGCAGCAGGTCGCGATCCCGTCCGGCTGCACGAGCGTGCAGCTGCGCTTCTGGATCCGCATCACCACCGCGGAGACCGAGAACCTCGCCTACGACAAGCTGACCGTCACCCTCGGCAGCACCACCGTGGCCACGTATTCGAACCTCGACAGGACGAACGGGTACGTGGAGAAGGTCATCGACGCGAGCGCGTTCGCCGGGCAGACGGTCACGGTGAAGTTCAACGGGGTCGAGGACTGGAACCTGCAGACCAGCTTCGTCCTCGACGACGTGTCGATCAGCGGGTCCTGAATCCGGAGTGGGGGTGCGCGGTCCGGGAGGGGCCGCTCACTCCCACTCCCAGCGCATCCCCACGATGCCCGGGGGGACGTCGGAGGCGATGACGTGGGCGCCGTGCGTGGAGCCGATCCACGTCTCCCACACGCCCTGGTCCGGCGCATTGAGCCCGCGGCGTTCGAAGCGCCGGCAGCGGGCCGGCACCGCGTCGTGGTCGAACTGCACCTGCAGCACGTATTCCGTCACCGGTGTCGAGAATCCCCGGTAGTAGTTGTCCGTCGTTTCCATGGAGTCGCTGCGGTACTGGTACTCCAGCACCACCGTCTCTCCCTGCGCCAGCATGCGATCGAAGATGATCTCGGCCGCGACGAGCCCGCCGGCGTCGCTGCGGACGCGGCCGATGCGGCAGTTGCGGATCGCGTTGATGGTGACGTGCGCGGTCGGGTCGTCCGTGAGGAACACCGCGACCGTGCGGGACACCCGGTCGATGTTGGCCCGCAGCACCTGCCGGCAGGTCAGGCTGATCTCCTGCCGCTGGGCGCCGACGAGATACAGGTCGTGCAGGCTCAGCCTGGTCAGCTCGTGATACATCCACCGGTCGAGCTCGCCGACCATCTTCGCGACGCTCGTGCCGTCACTGAACAGCCGGTCGATCTCGATGGTCCCCGGCGGCTGGCTCAGCCACCGCCCGCGCGGCCGCCGCGGCCCGAGCTGCACCATCAGCGACTCCTCGGGCAGCGCGAGGATCTGCTCCAGGAGGCGGACCGCCTTGAGCGAATCGGGTCGTTCGGGCCTGCTGCGACCGCGCCGCCAGTAGCTCAGCGTGGTGATGCTGACGCTGATGCCCTTGCTGGCGAGCCGCTCCTGGATCTCGTCCAGGCGGATGCCGCGGTCCTCGATGGCGAGGTGCAGCGCGGCGGAGAACGGGCCGGTGCGCAGCGCGTGCGCCAGGTCGCGACCCAAGCCCTTCTCCATGCCCGGTGAGTATCTACCCCTTGAGCACTTTTTCCAATGCCGTCGCGACCGTCCGCGCCTCGGCCGCCGTCATCCTGCTGGTGAAGTGCGCGTCGATGCCCGCCAGGTAGGTCGGCGCGGCGGCGCGCAGCCTCGCCCGCCCGGCGGTGGTGATCCTCGCGAACGCGGACCGCCCGTCCGCGGGGTTGGCGACCCGCTCGACCAGGCCGGCCCTGGTGAGCTCGTCGACGACGCGGCTGGTCCGGCTGCGGCTCACCACCGCCTTCGCCCCCAGCTCCCCCATCGTGAGCCGCCGCTGCGGCGCCGAGTTCAGCTCGAGCAGTACGTCATACCAGGTCAGCGGCAGCCCATGGGCGGCCTGCAGCTCCTGGTCCAGCAGCGGGACCAGCGCGGCGTGCACCCGCAGCAGGCCCGCCCACGCGGCCGTGTCGTCCATCGTCACACGGTACCAACTCTTGTGCGTGCGCACGCAATCGGCGTAATTTAGTGCGTGCGCACGCAAATTCAATCGATCGTCGGAGGCTGTCATGACCAAGCTGCTGCACATCTCGGCGTCCCCGCGCGGTGCCCGCTCGGAGTCACTCGCCCTCGCGTCGCGGTTCCTGCGGGTGTACCGCGAGCAGAACCCCTCCCACACCGTGGAGGAGTGGGACCTGTGGGACGGCACGCTCCCCGCCTTCGGCCCGCCCGCCGCCGCCGCGAAGATGGACGTCTTCGCCGGCGTGGAGCCCAGCGGCGAGGGCGCCGCCGCATGGGCCGCGGCCCGCGCCGCGTTCTCCCGCTTCGCCGCGGCGGACAAGCTGCTGTTCTCGGTCCCGATGTGGAACGCTTCGGTCCCGTACGTGCTCAAGCAGTTCATCGACGTGGTGAGCCAGCCGGGCCTGGTCTTCGGCTTCGACCCGGCCGCCGGCTACAGCGGCCTGCTGACGGGCCGCAAGGCCGCGGTCGTCTACACCAGCGCCGTCTACGGCGAGGGCCGCGGGCCGGCGTTCGGCGACGACTTCCAGCAGCCGTTCTTCGACGGCTGGCTGCGCTGGGCCGGCATCACCGACCTCACCACCGTCTCGTTCCGCCCCGACCTCGTCACGGCGGACGCCGCCGCGGGCCGCGCCCTGGCCACCGCCGACGCCGTCGAGGCCGCGAAACGCTTCTGACGCCGCTGTGCGGCTCTGCCCGGCCTCCGCCGCTTCGGAGGCCGGGCCGTTCAGGCGGCCGCGGCGAGGCCCGGCAGCGCGGGAACCGTCAGCGTCGCCGTCGCCACCGAGGCCGCCACTCAGCCGTCCGCCCGCGGGCGGACCACGACGACGAGGGTCGCCAACGGGCCGAACAGCAGCGACCAGGCCCACCAGACCAGGCCGCTGCGGCCCTTGCCCTGGGCGAGACCCGCGTTGATCAGTGACAGCAGCAGCCAGGGCAGCCCTACGCAGATGTAGGACTCCACCGAGGCGTGGAACTCCACCAATGACCTCTTTCGATCGATCGGATGCGGGCCATCCTAGCGATCAACGTCGACGCGCGGTGTCCGTCGAGGGCTCGAACGCCTCGTCAGTGCAGGGCGGCCTTCAGGGCGATCATCGCGACGCCGAAGCTGCCGGCGACGGCGGTCGACGCGAGCCGCTCCAGGGCGGTCAGCCGGCCGTCGCGGCCGATCTCCCAGCCTGCCAGGCACAGCAGCAGGGTGGAGCAGACGAGGGCGGCGACCACCGACGCCGGCTGGGTGCGGCCGAGCAGGTCGGCGGCGACGAGGACGGCGACCGGCAGGGCCGAGGCGGTCACGATCTCCCAGCCGGTGGTGAGCTGCCGGCGGACCGCCGGCCAGGGCGGGTGGTGGCGCTCGTGGAGCCGTTCGGCGACCAGGCGGGCGTACCGCTCGGCGCTCCAGTACACGAGGAGCGTCACGAGGACGCCGACGGCCGTGGCGGCCGCGGTGTGGGCGTGCGAGGTGGCCATGACCGCGGCACTGACGATCACGCCGTAGACGCCGGCCGCCGTGCGCTCCTCGTCGGTCCGCGCGATCCGCACGCACCAACGCTCTTCGGCGGCGCCGGCCGGCACCTCCTCCGGAGCGGGTGAAGTCAGAGGCGCTTCGAGAACCAGTGGTGGGCGTACGGCTCGTCGTTGTACGCGGGCACCTCCTCGTAGCCGCTGGAGCGGTAGAGGCGGATCGCCTCGGTGAGGTTGCGGTTGGTGTCCAGGCGGACGGACCGCCAGCCGGCGGATGCCGCGTGGTGTTCCAGCGCACCCAGGATGCGGCGGCCAACGCCGAGACCGCGGACCGTGCCGGAGACCCACACGCGTTTGATCTCCGCGGGGGCGCCGGGGTGGAGTTTCACCGCGCCGCAGCCGACCGGCTCGCCGGAGAGGGTCGCCAGGAGGAACGCGCCCTTCGGCGGGGTCAGGTCCTCGTCGTCGACGGGTTTGCTGGTCGCCGTGTCGAAGCCGTCGTCGAAGCGGTGGGCCAGCTCGCGGGCGTACGCGCGCAGGCAGGCGCGGGCCCGTGGGTCGCCCGGCGGGCACACGGACAGCTCCACCATCGAGGCCATGAGCAGCCGCTCCACCTCCGCCATCGCGGTGGCCAGCCGGCCCCGCTGCCCGTCGTTGAGGGGGCCGAGGATCGACTGGGCCAGGTCGTCGGAGGCGCGGTCGAGCACCGCCCACTCCGACAGCCCGGCAGGCGTCAGCGACGCTTCCCTGACCCGGGCGTCTCCGCTGGTACCGACACCGACGCACACCAGGCCGTCGGCCTCCAGGGCACGCAGGAGACGGCTGAGATAGCCCGCGTCCAGGCCGAGCCGGGCGCGCAGGGCGGCCACCTCCGCACCGGCGGGACCGATCTCCCACAGCAGACGGGCCTGCCCGAGGGGGCGTCCCCGGGACAGGTACCCGTCGTCGAGCGCACCGACGCGTTGCGTCACGGTCCGGTTGAAGCGCCGGACGGTCGCCAGCAGTTCGCCGTTCACATGTCTGACTATAGTCAGGTAACCGAACGTGGTGGCGAGGGGCAGGCATACTCGGCGCGTGAAACGATCACCGGGCTGGCTCCTGGCACTGGCGGCGGTGTTGCTGACGGGCTGCATCGGGCCGTTCGCCGACACGTTCGACGAAGCGGTCCAGGACACCCCGGCCGACTACGACGAGTGCTGCATCGACGCCGACCGGACGCTGCTGGGCAGGCTCGCCGGCACCGGAGCGACCGTGGCGAGCGGCGGCGGGCTCGCCGGTGTGCGGGTCGACGCGGTCGTCACCACCCGCCGGTTCGACGACGCGGTGGAGAAGGACGTGTCCTGGGGCAAGGACGGCGACGGGCTCATCGCCCCCGACGACACCCACGACTACGTCCTCGCGCTCGTCGCCCGCCCGGCCGGCGCCGACCCGAAGGTCTGGATCACGACGGTCGTCACGGTGTTCGCCGAGCCCGGCGACGCCGGACGGGCGGTGTACGAGTCCTCGCCGCTCGTCGATCCGCAGAACGGCGACCCCGTCCGGTCCATGATCATCGCCGTGCGCGTCCCGGAAGGTCACACCGTCCTGCTCACCGCCGGCGACCCGAGACCCGGCGGCCCCGCCGTCGACCTGCGCACCGGCCGCGCGGCGAAGTTCCCCGCCGGTGCGTAGCCGCCTGCCCGCCCTCGGCGGGGTCGCGCTCGCCCTGGCGGTCGCGTTCGGGATCCGGGCCGTCGACGACGGCGACCTGCGCCAGTACTCAGGCACGGCGCTGTACGCCTCGATGATCTACGCGGGCGTGTTCCTCATCAGGCCACGAACGACCCCGCTCGTCGCCGGTGCCGTCGCGATCGCCTTCTGCTGGGCGGTCGAGCTCGCGCAGCTGACCGGTGTTCCAGCGGACCTCTCCGCGAAGAGCCTCCTGGCCCGGTACGCGCTCGGCGCGAAGTTCGACCCCGCCGACCTCGCCTGGTATCCGGTCGGCGTCGTGCCGCTGGTCCTGGCGCACCTGGCGATCAGACGAAAGTTTCACGGCGCGACCTGGGCGGACACCGCAGCGGACCGGTGAATCCGCCGGACCGGGGCGGTGACGGGGTTCAATCCGCGCACCGCCACCCGGAGAGGAGCACCACCATGCGCAGGAGGATTCTCGGCGCAGTCGCGGCGCTCGGGGTCGCCGCCGCCACGACGGTCATCGCCGTGGCAGCCTCGACCCCGGCCACCGCGGCTCCCGCGTACAACTACGCGGAGGCACTGCAGAAGTCGATCTGGTTCTACGAGGCCCAGCAGGCCGGGCCGAAACCCGCGTGGAGCCGGGTCGGGTGGCGTGGCAACGCCGCCACCACCGACGGCGCCGACGCCGGGCTCGACCTGACCGGCGGCTGGTTCGACGCCGGCGACCACGTCAAGTTCGGGTTCCCGATGGCCTTCTCCACCACGATGCTCGCGTGGGGCGCGGTGGAGTACCGCAGCGCCTACGCGCAGTCGGGCCAGCTGACCAACCTCGTCAACAACCTGAAGTTCGTCAACGACTACTTCATCAAGGCCCATCCGGCCCCGAACGTCCTCTATGGACAGATCGGCGCCGGCAATCCCGACCACGCCTGGTGGGGACCGGCCGAGGTGATGCCGATGGCGCGCCCGTCGTACAAGATCGACGCCACCTGCGGCGGCTCGGACCTCGCCGGTGAGACGGCCGCCGCCATGGCCGCCTCGTCGATCGTGATCCGCCCGACGGACGCCGCGTACGCCGACAAACTCGTCACGCACGCGAAGCAGCTGTACGCGTTCGCCGACTCGGTGCGCAAGAAGTACAGCGAGTGCATCACCGACGCGGCCAGCTACTACAACTCGTGGAGCGGCTTCAACGACGAGCTCGTGTGGGGCGCGATCTGGCTCTACCGTGCCACGAACGACGCCGCCTACCTCGCCAAGGCCGAGGCCGGCTACGACAACCTCAGCAACGAGAACCAGACGACGACGAAGTCCTACAAATGGACGATCGCCTGGGACGACAAGTCGTACGGCGCCTACGTGCTGCTGGCCCGGCTGACCGGAAAGCAGCGGTACGTCGACGACGCCAACCGCTGGCTCGACTACTGGACGATCGGGGTCAACGGGCAGAAGGTGCCCACGTCGCCCGGCGGCCAGGCCGTCCTGGACAGCTGGGGATCGCTGCGCTACGCGGCCAACACGTCCTTCGTCGCGCTGCTGTACAGCGACTGGCTGACCGACGCCACCCGCAAGGCGCGGTACCACGACTTCGGCGTCCGCCAGATCAACTACATCCTCGGCGACAACCCGCGGCACGCCAGCTACATGATCGGCTTCGGGGTGAACCCGCCGAAGAACCCGCACCACCGCACCGCGCACGGGTCCTGGACGGACCAGATCACCAACCCCGAGGTCTCCCGGCACACGTTGTACGGCGCGCTCGTCGGCGGACCTTCGTCACCGAACGACAGCTACACCGACAGCCGGTCCGACTACGTGATGAACGAGGTCGCCACCGACTACAACGCCGGTCTCACGTCCGCCCTGGCCCGAATGTACGGCGAGTTCGGCGGCACGGCGCTGACGAACTTCCCGGTCGCGGAGACCCCGGACGGCGCCGAGATGTACGTCGAGTCGTCCATCAACACCCCCGGCACGACCTTCACCGAGATCAAGGCGATGGTCTACAACAAGTCGGCGTGGCCGGCGCGGACCCTCGACCAGGGCTCGTTCCGCTACTACTTCACCCTCGACGGCGCGACCACGCCGTCGCAGATCACGCTGTCCAGCGCCTACAACCAGTGCGCGGCGCCGACCGGCCCGACGCTGGTCAGCGGCAGCACGTACTACGTGACCGTCAGCTGCGCCGGGCAGAAGATCGCGCCGGCCGGGCAGTCCGCGTGGCGGCGCGAGGTCCAGTTCCGCATCGCGTCCTCCGGCACGTGGGACCCGTCCAACGACTGGTCCTACCCGGCGGCCGCGGGCCCGAACAGCCGCATCACCCTGTTCGACGGTGCCACCAAGGTCTGGGGCGACGCCCCGGGCACCGGACCGGTCGACACCACCGCGCCGACCACGCCGGGCACGCCGGTCTTCACGAACGTCACGTCGACGTCGGTCACCGCCTCGTGGGCCGCGTCCACCGACAACGTGGGCGTCGCGCAGTACCGGGTCTCCTCGGCCGCGGGGCTCGCCGGCACCACGACCGGCACGTCCCTGGCCATCACCGGGCTGACGCCGGCGACCGCGTACAGCTTCACGGTCGTCGCCGTCGACGCCTCCGGCAACGCGTCCGCGGCGTCGGCCGCCGGCACCGTCACCACGGCACCGTCCACCGGTGACGTCACGCCGCCGACGAAGCCCGGCACGCCGGTCGCGTCGGCGGTCACCAGCAGCGGCGCGACCCTCACCTGGGCCGCGTCGACCGACACCGTCGGCGTCACCGGCTACGACGTCCTGCGCCTCGGCGGCACCGCCGGGCCGGTCGTCGTCGCCACCGCCACCGGCACGACCGCCGCGGTCACCGGGCTCACGGCGTCCACCGCGTACCAGTTCGCCGTCCGGGCGAAGGACGCCGCCGGGAACCTGTCGACGCTGTCGGATCCCGTCACGGTCACGACGACCGGGACCACCACCGGGAAATCCTGCGAGGCCACCTACCGCGTCACGAACCAGTGGGGCGACGGCTTCAACGGCGAGGTGACGGTGCGCAACTCCGGCGGCCAGGCGATCACCGGCTGGACGGTCACGTTCACGTTCCCGGGCAACCAGCGGGTCACCAACGGCTGGTCGGGCCTGTGGACGCAGACCGGCGCCGCCGTCACCGTCCGCAACGCCGACTGGAACGGCGCGCTCGCGCCGGCCGCGTCGACGGCGTCGGGCTTCGGCGCCACGTTCACCGGCACGAACGCGAACCCGGCCACGGTCACCTGCACCGCGAGCTGAAACACGGCTGGAAACCGGCCCCGGCGCGTGCGCGCGCCGGGGCCTACCATTGGGGTGATGACCGACGTCGTGATCGACCTCGACGCGCCGGCGCCCCGGACGCAGCAGCGCCGCGGCGTCCTGTCGCGCGCCGCCGCGGTCGCCGTCCTCGGTCTGCTCGCCGCCGCCCCGGCGACCGCGCCCGTGCCGATGGCGTTCGCGAACCGGCTGCCGGTCCCGAGCTACTGCACCGGCGCCCCGCTGCCCGGCGGCCGCCTCAACATCGTCGAGGGCGACGTCTACGTCCTGCTCGACGGCCAGACCGGCGTCGTGCTCAGCACCGGCCACTGCCCCCGCAGATGACCGGCCGCCGCAGCGAGGTGCTGTTCCTCGGCGGCAGGTCCGGGGTCGGCAAGACCAGCGTCGCCGTGGAGCTGCACGTGGAGCGCAGCGACGCCGCGGCAAGGTCCCTCGACGCGTCGGTGCCGGCGTCGGTACACCGGATGCCCACCGACGAAAGGACGATCCCGGACATCGCGGCGGACATCCTGGCGCTGACCGGGTGGTGCCGCTAACCCGTCGAGCGCGGGCCGCTATGGTCGTGCACATGGCGGGTGTCCCACGGGTTGTCGCGTCCGGTGAGCTGGTTGCCCGCGTCGACGGGATCGCCGTGCATCTGCTGACGGTGGAGGCGTGGGCCGGTCGCGTCGCGGTGCGCGCGGTCGGCGTGCCCGACGACGACGCCCTCGCCGCCATGCGGGCGCACGAGGTGGCGATGGCCGAGTGGTACACGTCCGCGGCGGCCGCCGGGACCCGCCCGCCGAGGTCCCCGGCCGATGTGACCCTCGAAGCCGTGCGGGTGCAGGCGGAGCAGGGTGGCGTGCCGCTGCGGCCGGTCGCCTGGTCGCACGGGGGCACCGGCACCGAGTGGCTCGGGCAGTGGGTGTTCGAGGCCGGCCTGCCCACGGGCATGGTGCGGATCGTCGTCGAGGCCGGCGACGACCGGTGGAGCGAGACGCTCGACCTGACGGCGTAGCCGCCGACTGTGCCATTCCGCTCCAAGCTATTGACCGCCATCGAAGGGATACATATGGTGCGACATCTATAAGTAAACTTGACTAACAACTGGGAGCACCTGATGCACTCCCCTCGGAACAAGCGCATCGTCGCGGTCGTCGCAGCCGCCGTCTGCGTCGCCGCCCTCCAGGTCACGGGCGCGGCACCCGCCCACGCCGACACCGTCGGACCGATCACCGGCGTCGCGTCCGGCAGATGCATCGACATCCCCGCCGCGACCACCGTCAACGGCACCCAGGTGCAGCTCTACACGTGCAACGGCAGCGCCGCGCAGACCTGGACCGTCGGCACCGACGGCACGGTCCGCGCGCTGGGCGCCAAGTGTCTCGACGTCGCAGGCGGCGTCAACGCCAACGGCACCAAGGTGCAGATCTGGGACTGCGCCGCCGGCAACGCCAACCAGCAGTGGACGTACAACAGCGCCACCCGCGCGCTGAGCAACCCCGCCACCGGCCGGTGCCTCGACGTCGTCAACGGCGGCACCGCCGACGCCTCGAAGCTGCACATCTGGGCCTGCGACGCCGCCCTGGGCAGCCAGCAGTGGAACCTCGCCGGCGCTCCGCCGCAGGCGTTCACCGACTACCAGGCCGAGAGCGCGACGATCACCCAGGGCGTGGTCGAGTCCAACCACGCCGGCTACACCGGCACCGGCTTCGTCAACTACGACAACGTGACCGGCTCGGCGGTGCAGTTCACCGTGTCGGTCCCGGCGGCCGGCAACTACCCGCTGACGCTGCGGTACGCCAACGGCACCACCGTCGACCGGCCGATGGACATCACGGTCAACGGCACCCCGGCCGCACCCGGGCTGTCCTTCCCGGGCACCGGCGCCTGGCCGACGTGGGCCGAGAAGACCGTCACCGCGACCCTGGCGGCCGGCACCAACACGGTCCGGGCCGTCGCCACCACCGCCGGCGGCGGGCCCAACCTGGACCGGCTGCGGGTCACCGCCCCGTCGGACAGCCAGCCGCCGACCGCGCCGAGCAACCTGCGGGTCGTCGGCGCGGTCCGGCCCACCGGCGCCGACCTCGCCTGGAACGCCGCCACCGACAACGTCGGCGTCGCCCGGTACGTCGTCTACAACGGCGGCAACGTGGTCGCGGAGGTCGGCGGCAACATCCTCGCCGCCACCCTGCCGCTGCAGCCGAACACCTCGTACGTGTTCAGCGTCCTGGCGTACGACGCGGCGGGCAACCCGTCGCAGGGCAGCAACAACCTGCCGGTCACCACCCCGCCGGGCACCGACACCCAGCCGCCGAGCACCCCGGGCAACCTGCGGGCCACGGCCGTCACCGCGAGCACCGTGACCCTGGCCTGGAACGCCGCCACCGACAACGTCGGCGTCCGTGGGTACCGGGTGTCGCGCAACGGCACGCAGATCGCGGACGTGCCGGACCTGACGGCCTCGGACACCGGGCTCACGCCGGCGACCGGGTACCAGTACACCGTGATCGCCTACGACGCGAACGGCAACGCGTCCGCGCCCAGCGCCGCCCTGGCGGTCACCACGTCGACGCAGGCCGGCGGTGGGGACCCGGTCTTCGACCGCAACGTGAACACCGCGCTCGACCTGCCGTGGGGGATCGCGTTCCTGCCCGACGGCAGCGCGCTGGTCGCCGAGCGGGACCGGTTCGAGATCGTGCGGGTCACGGCCGCCGGGCAGAAAACGGTCGTCGGCACGGTCACCGAGGCGGTCACCACGACCGGTGAGGGCGGCCTGCTCGGCCTCGCCGTCGGCCCGACCTTCGCGACCGACCACTGGGTGTACGCCTTCCACACGGCGGCGTCGGACAACCGCCTGGTCCGGTTCAAGTACGAGAACGGCGCCATCGGACCGCGCGAGGCGCTCGTCACCGGCATCGCGAAGAACCGCTTCCACAACGGCGGGCGGGTGAGGTTCGGCCCGGACGGCTACATCTACGTCACCACCGGCGACGGCCAGGACAGCAGCCGCGCGCAGAACCCGAACTCGCTCAACGGCAAGATCCTGCGGGTCACCACCACCGGCGCGGCCGCGCCCGGCAACCCGTCCGGCACCCGCGTCTACAGCCTCGGCCACCGCAACCCGCAGGGCCTCGCCTGGGACTCACAGGGCCGGCTGTGGTCCTCGGAGTTCGGCGACAACACCTGGGACGAGCTCAACCTGATCACCCCGGGCGGCAACTACGGCTGGCCGACCTGCGAGGGATCGTGCGGCAACCCCGCGTTCGTCGACCCGGTGCGGCAGTGGAGCACGTCGTCGGCATCGCCGAGCGGCATCGAGATCGTCAACGACTGGATCTACATGGCGGCGGTCCGCGGCACCCGCCTGTGGGTCATGAAGATCACCGGCACCACCACCGACACGCCGCGGGCCTTCTTCAACGGCTCCTGGGGCCGGCTGCGCACGGTGGTCAAGACCCCGGACGGCGGGCTCTGGCTCACCTCGACGAACAACGACATGAACGGCGGCACCCCGACGGTGCTCAACAACGTCATCGTGCGACTGCGCTTCGCCTCCTGACGCCGGGCTGACGCCCATCCGGATACCGGCCGGCGTCGACGCCGGGGCCGCCCACCTCTCGGGCGCCCCCGGCGTGCCGTCGCCCGTCCCTCGAAACACCGCGTCGCCCATGACTGCGACGCTGTCGCCATGCAGGGGTTGCTCGGCCCGCTCGTCGGCCGGCTCCTGGACGAACTCGCCCTCGGCGCGATCCGCGCGGCGCTGCGCGCCGGCCTGCGGGTGCCGCGCGACGTGGCGGTCGCCGGTGTCGACGACATCGAGGACGGCCGCTACTCGGCGCCGACGCTGACGACGGTCGCGCCGGACAAGGCGGCCATCGCCCGGCACGCCCTGGACCGCCTCGCCGAGCGCCTCACCGCGACGACGGCCGACCAGTCCGCCCGCCGCATCACGGTCCCCCACCGCCTCGAGATCCGCGAGAGCACCAACGGCTGAGTCGAGTGTCCGGCGTGTCGCGGGGCCCGACTCAGCGTAGGTCCCCGACCGGGACGGGCGTCTGCTCGACCGGCCGGTCCTGCTCGTCGAGCAGCACCAGGGCGCTGCTGAAATCGGAACACTGGTCGTCGTCCAGGATCAGCACCAGCGACAGCAGGAACGGGAACAGCATCTCGACCGGTCCCGGATCCGCGTCGGACACCGTCCTGTTCAGTTTCGCCAGCCAGATGAGCCGGTCCAGGCCGGCGGCGAACCGTCGGGCCAGCCACAACCGGCGGTCGCGGCGCATGACGTACCGGTCGAGCGCCGCCGACGCGGAACGATGGTCGGTGACCAGGTTGAGCGGCACGTCCCCGCGCTCGGCGCGCTCCGCCTGCAGCTCGGCGTAGAACACGAACGAACGGACCATCACCGAGCACACGAACGGCGCCAGCAGGTTGTTGAAGCCGCCCGCCACCCGCGGCCCGGCCCGCCCCTCGCCGAGCCCGGCGAAGTAGACCTCCCCGGTCGGTAGCAGCGCCAGCACGTGCTCGGAGACGCCGTCCAGGCCGTGCCCCACCCGGTACGTGCTGGCCGTGTAACCGCCGAGCGTCATGTCCGGGCGGGAGGACATCCAGAAGTCGGACCGCTGCACGATGCGCTGCCCCGGCGCCGCCGACGGCTGCTCCGGCGGGTACTCGACCCGCTCCCACGTGTGTTCGGCGTTGAGCACGAAGCACCGCTCGTTGTGCGGCGGGAGGTGCAGGCCGCGCGGGCCGAAGCACAGCGGCATCGTGGTCACCGACTCCGTGAACGACAGGCCCGCAAGCCAGGTCCGGGCGCGGGCGCTGAGGACGCCGCCGCGGATGACCGTGCGGTACTCGTGTCCGTCCCCGTCGACCCTCGCGACCGTGCTCTGCACGTCGCCGAGGTGCAGGTGCTCGCCGATGAGGTCGCGCAGCGCGCCGGCGCGGGCGGTGTCGCTGACGGCCGCCCTGCCGGGCTGCGGCCGGGTGCTGCCCCACATCGGCGACGGCGTCCGGAACGGCGCGAAGTCGTCGACGACGGTCAGCCGGTGCCCGACCAGCCGGAGCAGCCTGCCGACCCTGATGCCGATCCGCAGCTGCGGGCCGCCGAAGAAGCCGAAAGCCGGTTCGTCGTCCATGCGAAAACGCCTCCTCGGTGGTCGGCGCGGGCGGGCACCCGCGTCGCGAACAAGGACGGCCGGGCGCCGCCGCTGATACCGCCGCGCCACCACGGAGCGTGTCCGGTTGACGACAACGGCACCTGGTATCAGACGGACCGGCCGGCCGTCCTGCTTGCGACCTCAACCCCACCGACCGACGAAGGGGAGCAAGCCATGCCTGCACCGGGTGTCGTCGAGGCCGCCAGCACCGCGCTGCTGCGCTGGGTCGGCGGCGCCGGCCTCACGGCCCGCTCCGGTCCGCCGACGGCCGGCGCTCCGAGCGCTTCCAAGGGCCCCGACGGTCCCGGGCCGAAGAAGGCCGACGTGCACGTGTGGCTGATCGGGCTGCTGCCCGAGCAGGGCCTGCGGCCCGTCACGGGCGTGGACCCGGTCCGGTTCCGGATGCGGTTCCTGCTGGCCACCGCGCGCGCCGACGACGTCGCGACGCTCGACCTGCTGCTCACCGTCGCGGCCGCCGGGCCGCACCTGCCGGTCTTCGACGAGGTGCCGGCGCACGTGTGGCAGTCGGCGGGGGTGCCGGCCAGGCCGGCGTTCTGCGTCGACGTCCCCGGTCACCTCGACCGTCCCCGGCCCGTGGCGCCGCGGGTCACCGCGCCGCTGCGGATCGACACGCTGCCGATACGGCCGCTGGCGGGGGTGGTGCTCGGCCCCCGCGACACGCCGGTCCCCGGCATGCGGGTCGAGAGCGCCGACCGTACCCAGGTCGCCTACACCGGCGCCGACGGCGGGTTCGTCCTCGACGGGCTGCCGGCGGGCCGGGACGTGCGGCTGCGGCTGTCCGGCCGCGGCCTGCTGTTCCACCACAACGTCACCGCCGATGCCGCCGCCCCGGCGGTCATCCGGTGCGAGATCAAGGAGGCATGACATGCCCTACTACGCGTCTCCCGGCGTGTACGTCGAGGAGGTCAGCGGCGGCGCGCGGCCCATCGGCGCGGTCGGCACCAGCACGGCCGGCTTCGTCGGCACGGCACCGGACCACGACGCCCGCCGCAACGAGGCGGTCGCCGTCGGCAGCTGGTCGGAGTTCCTGCGCGTCTACGCCGGCGGCACCGAGACGCCCGCGAGCACCCCGCTGGCCCGGGCTGTGTACGGGTTCTTCGACAACGGCGGCGGCCGCTGCTACGTCGTCAACATCCCGCCGGGCGACCCGATCGCCGGCACCGGCCGCACCCGCTCCGGGCTCGGTCTGCTCGAGGCGATCGACGAGATCGCGATCGTCGCCGCGCCCGGCTACACCGACGTGCTGTCGCACGAGGATCTGCTGAAGCACTGCGAGAACCTCGGCGACCGGATGGCGATCCTCGACCCGCCGGAGGAGATCACCGACGTGGAGCGGCTCGTTCGGGTCGCCACCCCGCCGCCGGCGAAGAAGCCGGCGAAGGCGCCCGCGGACGGTCAGCAGCCCGCGCCCGCCGCTGCTGACGACGGCGGCCTGCGGCCCCGGCAGAGCGACTACGGCACCTTTTACGTGCCGTGGCTGGTCGTGCGCGACCCGCTGAGCGGTGACGTCGTGCCGACCCCGCCGAGCGGGCACGTCGCCGGCCTCTGGGCCCGCAACGACGCGCTGCGCGGGGTGCACAAGGCGCCCGCCAACGAGCCCGTCCGGGGTGCGGTCGACCTCACGTACCGGGTGACCCGCGCCGAACAGGACCTGCTCAACCCGGCCGGGGTCAACTGCATCCGCTACTTCCCGTCCGAGGGGATCCGGGTCTGGGGCGCGCGCACCCTGGCCGCGGAGGCGTCCGAGTGGCGCTACCTCAACGTCCGCCGGCTCTTCTCGATGCTCAAGGAGTCCATCGGCGACGGCACCCGCTGGATCGTGTTCGAGCCCAACGACGAGCAGCTGTGGCGCTCGATCCGCCGGGACATCAGCGCGTTCCTGACCCGGGTGTGGCGTGACGGCGCGCTGCTCGGCGCGACCCCGCAGGAGGCGTTCTTCGTCAAGTGCGACGCGGAGACCAACCCCGCCGACGTCCGCGACGCGGGCCAGGTCGTCGCCCTCATCGGCGTGGCGCCGGTCAAGCCTGCCGAGTTCGTCGTGTTCAAGCTCAGCCAGTCCTCCATCGGATCCGAAGCCCAGTAAGGGGAGCAGCTCGATGACCGCACCTGTCCCGGCCCCGTCGGCGCAGCCCGGCAACTCGGTCGACCCGCTTCGCGCGTACAACTTCAAGCTCCTCATCAACAACGTCACCGAGGGCCACTTCACGGAGGTGACCGGCCTCGGCGTCAAGGTCGAGCGGATCTCCTACCGGGAGGCCGGCAACAGCAGCGTCGTGCGCGCCATTCCCGGCCGGGTCACCTACCCTCCGGTGACGCTGCGCTTCGGCCTGACCAACTCCGCCGACCTGTGGCAGTGGCTGATGACCGCCGTCGAGGGCAAGGTCAGCCGCCGCAACATCTCCATCGTCATGCTCGACGCCGCCGGAGTCGCCGAGGCGCTGCGGTGGAACCTCATCAACGCCTGGCCGCAGGAGTGGTACGGCGCGCCCCTGGACGCCATGAGCCGCGAACTGGCCATCGAGACCCTGGTGCTCGCGCACGAGGGCCTGCAGCGGGAGGCCGGCGGTGGCACCGCGACGGCTGCGTAACACCGCCGCGGCGTGCCTGCGCTGGACGGCGGCCCGGGCCACCGCGGCCGCCGACCGCCTCGACGCGGCGCCGGCCCCGGTGGTCGAGGCCGAGGAGCGGGAGCTGCCCGGGGCTCCCGAGCACTGGCTGGCCCTGGTCCGGCAGCACGCCCCGCAGCTCCTGCGCCCCGCGGTGCGGGCGGCGGCTCAGCCCAAGGTTCCGGCCAAGGTGCTCTCGATCGCGTCGCCCGCGCCGGTGCCGCGGACGCCGGAACTCGTGCGGTCGGACGTGCGCGAGGTCGCGGCAGCTGATCCGGCACCCCCGGTGTCGCGGGTGGAGACGGCGGTCGCGGTCACCGCGGCCGCCGCGCCCCGCGGTGTGGTGACGTCCACCGTGGACATCCAGCTGCGGCGTGCCGTGCCGGATCCGGCGCTCTCCCCCGGATCCGCGCGACCGCCGGCACCACGGACCGAGCTCGAGGAGCTCGTCCCCGTGCCGGTCCGGCCGCGACCCGGCACGAAGTCCAGGATCGGCGCGACGAGGCGACCCGTGGTCCACCTTCCTGAACTCGGGCCGCACGATCCCGGTCCGGTGGTGCTGCGCTGGCCCGATCTTCCGGACTCGGCCCGCGTCGCGTGGAAGCCCGACCCGCGACCGGCGGATCCACCGAAACCCGCGGCGCGACCCGCGGCGCCGGAGGCCACCCCCGGACCGTGGCCCCGGCTCGACGGGGAGGACGGGGACGCTCGGAGCGCAGCGAGCGGCGTGAGCGGCGGCGGCCGTCCGGACGGTCAGGCGGTGCGGCCCCGGGCCGGACAACCCCCGGACCTCGGCGTGCGTGACAGGCCTCGTACCTCTGCGGAAAACGGCACAGGAGCAACCATTCCCGGACGGTGGCCCGAACTTCCCGATGACACAGCACAGTGGACGGTCGCTCCGCGCAGGGGCGGCGACGACCGGGCCCGGCGGCTCGACGAGGAACAGCGAGGACTGCCATGGAACGCGTAGCGTTCGTCGTCGACGACACCGGCGAGCGGATCGACTGCCTGCTCAACCCCGAGACGTTCGAGGTCAGACGACTCGCCGGCATCCGCACGCCCGCGGCCGGTGACGGTCGCCTGGTCGGGCGGGGGCGGGTGGACGACCCGGTGCGGTTCACCGGTGGCGGGCGCACCGAACTGCTGCTGGACATGGTGTTCGACGTCGCGTTCGTCGAATCGCGGTCCGCGCCGCAGGACGTCCGGCAGCTGACGGCGAACCTGTGGAACCTCGCGGAGAACACCGCCGAAGAGCTCGGCGCGGCGCGGCCTCCGCTGATCCGTCTCGTGTGGGGCCGGTCGTGGAACGTGCCGGGCGTCATCGCCGCGATCGCGGAGCGCTTCGACGCGTTCGGGCCGACAGGCGCGCCCGGCCGGTCGTGGATGCGGCTGAAGCTGGTGCGGGTCGACGAGCCGAAGCACGCCGCCGCCCGCGACTTCGATGAGGAGCTCGCCCGCGCCGAGGCCGGGACCGCGCCCGGCACGGCACCCACGGCGGTGCAGGCGCTCGGCGGCGGCACCAACGGGCCGGGCAGCGCCGGCGCCCGGATCGACCTTCTCGCGGCGGAGGCGCTCGGCAGCCCGATGCGGTGGCGGGAGCTCGCCGAGCACAACGGCGTCGACGACCCCCTCGCGGTCGCGCCCGGCCGGGTGCTGTCGGTGCCGGTGACGGGCGGCGCGTCATGATGCCGGCGGTGCGGGTGACCGCGGCCGGCACCGACCTGCCCGACGGGTGCCGCGTCGCGGGGGTGCGGGTCACCACCCGGCTGTCGCAGCCGGCGCAGTGCGAGCTGACCCTCGACGACCCGCACGGCCGCGCTCTGGAGCTGCTCGGTGCCGCGCTCGTCGTGCGGGTCGGCGCAGACGCCCGTCCGCTCTTCACCGGCGAGGTGACCGGCGTGGGGCTGACCCGCACGGCCGACGGCGGCACCGAGACCCGGCTGACCGGCTACGACCTGCTGCACCGGCTCCGGGCGCGGCAGAGCGTGCGGTCGTTCGAGCGGGTCGGCGCCGCCGATCTCGCGCGGGCGCTCGCCGGTGACCTGCCGGGGGTGCGCGTGCACGGCGGCGAGGACGGGCCGCGGTTCGAGCGGGTGGTGCAGCACCGGCAGCGCGACCTGCAGTTGCTGACCGAGACCCTCGGCCGGGTCGGGCTGTTCGCCGTCCTGGACGGCGACGACCTGCGGGTGCTGACCCTGCAGGGTCACGGCGACCCGGTCCCGATGCAGTACGGCCGGGACCTGCACCACGCCGACGTGGCCGCGGGCGTCGACCGGCTCGCGGCGCGCTGCGAGGCGGTCGGCTGGCACCCGCAGCGGGCGGCGGCGTTCACCGGGACCGCCGCGCAGCCGCGACAGGGCCGGGACATCGCGCTGCGGCCCGGCAGTCGCGCGCCGCTGACGCTCGTCGACGAGTCGGCCCGCACCGAGGACGAGCTGCGCGCCGTCGCGCAGGGCGCCCTGGACGTCGGCGCCGCTCGGGCCGTGACCCTCGACGGGATCGCGGCGGGCAACGCGGCGCTGCGGGCCGGGCGCCGGATCGCCGTGCGTGGCGTCGCCGCCGCCCTCGACGGCACCTACGTGCTCACCGAGGTCGTGTCCACAGTGGACGCCGACGGCTACCTGGCGCGGGTGTCGACGCGGCCGCCGGCGCGGGAGGTGACCCGGCCCGGTGCGTCGCTGACGCTCGGGCGGGTGACCGGCGTCGACGACCCCGACGGCTGCGGCCGGGTCCGGGTCGCGTTGCAGGCGCACGGCGGGCTCGACGCCGGCTGGGTGTCGCTGCTGGTGCCCGGCGCCGGCGACGGCAAGGGCCTGGTGGTGCTGCCCGATGTCGGCGATCCGGTCCTCGTGGCGCTGCCGCACGACGCCTCCGGCGACGCGGTCGTCCTCGGCTCGCTGTTCGGCACGACGAAGGCCCCCGACGGCGCCGGCGTCTCGGGCAACTCGGTCCGGCGCTGGTCGATGCGGACGGCCCGCGGGCAGTCGATCGTCGTCGACGACGAGGAGCGGTCCCTGCGGGTGGAGACCGCCGACGGCAGCTACCTGCACCTCGCACCCGACACGGTGCGGCTGCATGCCGCCACCGACCTGGTCCTGGAGGCGCCCGGGCACGGCATCACCGTCAAGGCCCGGTCGGTCGACTTCGAGCACGCCGTCATCGGAGGTCTGACATGAGGCTCGTCACGGTGCGGGCCGTCGTGCGCTGCGGCCACGACGGCCGGGTGGCCAACACCGCCTCGCAGCACTGGGTCACCGTCGCCGGCGCCGACGTCCTGGTCGACGACGACCCGCAGGGCCGCACGATCGCCGGCTGCCCCAACATCGGCCCGACCATGAAACCCTGCACCACCACCCTGGCCGTGCAGACCGGGTACAGCACCTGGATCCGCGTGGACGGCCACCGGGTCGCACTGTCCAACCTGGACGGCCTGACCGACGGCACGGTCCCCGGCACGGTGCACTACACGGTCCGCGACCCGGGACAGGCGTTCGTGGGGGCCGACGCATGAGAGCGATCCGCTTTTCCCCCGCACTCACCGCGACCGGCTCGCTGTCCATGGTGGACGGTGACGCCGCGGTCCGCCAGGCGCTGCTGCTGCTCCTGGCCACCACGCCCGGTGAGCGGCTGATGCGGCCGCTGTACGGCTGCCACCTCAACCGGCTGCTGTTCGCGCCCAACGACCACACCACCGCCGGGCTGGCCGTGCACTACGTCCGGCAGGCGGTCCAGCGGTGGGAGCCACGCGCGGAGATCGTGTCGCTGGACGCCGCCGCCGACCCGGACGTCGCGACCCGGCTGACCATCCAGCTGCGGTACCGGGTGCGCGCCACGCTCACCCTCGCCGAACTCGACATCCCGCTGGACCTCGGTCCGGCGTCCGACGGGAGCCCGTCATGACCCTGCCGATCCCCAACCTCGACGACCGCACGTTCACCGACCTCGTCCGCGAGGCCCGCGACCGCATCGCCCGCTCCTGCCCCGGCTGGACCGACCTGTCGGTGCACGATCCCGGCATCGCCCTGGTCGAGGTGTTCGCGCATCTCACCGAGGTCCTGCTGTACCGGCTGAACCGGTTGCCCGACAAGGCCTACATCGAGTTCCTCAACCTGCTCGGCATCACCCGGCACGCGCCGGCGGCCGCGTGGACGGAGCTGACGTTCACCCGCACCGGCGCCGACACCGGCCGGGTCACGATCCCGGCCGGCACCAGGGTCGCGACCGCGCAGGGCGCCGACCCGCAGCCGGTCGTGTTCGTCACCACCGAGACCGTCGTGCTCGCCGGCGACGCGACGGCGGTCACCACGAGGGCGCACCACTGCGAACCCGTCGCCGCCGAGCTGATCGGGCTCGGCACCGGCATGCCCGGGCAGGTGCTGCGCACGGCGAAGGCGCCGGTCGTCACCACCACCGAGCACCTCGACGTGATGCTCGGCGTGCAGACCCCCGCCGACGAGGTCGCCGACGGTGTCCCCGCGCGGGAGCACGACGGCCGCTCGTTCGTCATCTGGCAACCGGTCGCGGGTTTCGCCGGGGTACCGGCCGACGCGCTCGTCTACCACCTGGACCGCAGCACCGGCACGGTCACGTTCGCGCCGGCCGTCGACGCGGGCGGGGCGCCGGTCGCGGCGGTCCCGCCGACCGGCCGGGAGGTGCGGATCTGGTACCGGGTCGGCGGCGGCGCCGCCGGGAACGTGGCGGCGCACACCGTGACCGCGCCGCGCGACCCGGTGCCGGGCGTGCGGGTGACCAACGAGCAGCCGGCGTTCGGTGGCCGGGACCTGGAACCGGTCGACGCCGCGCTGACCCGCGGGCCGTACGAGTTCTTCGCGCTGCGCCGCGCGGTCACCGCCCGCGACTTCGAGCTCCTGGCGACGGCCGCGTCGGCGGCGGTGGCCCGGGCGACCGCCTTCACCCGCAGCACCATGTGGTCCTTCGCCCGGCCCGGCGAGGTCGAGGTCGTCCTCGTCCCGCACGTCGGGGACGGGTCACGGCCGGACTGGCGGCTGCCGGTGGCGAAGCTCCTGGAGGTGCAGGGCGAGGACGTGCGGCTGCACACCCAGCAGGACCTCGACGAGCGGCGGGCGCTCGGCACCCGGGTCGTCGCCGGCTGGGCCCGCTACAAGGCGGTGTCGGTGCGGGCCAGGGTCGTCGTCGGCGACCACGAGGACGTCGACGCGGTCCGCCGCCGGATCAACGACAGGCTGTACGCGACGATCAGCCCGCTGCCGACGCCGATGACCCGCACCGGCTGGGCGTTCGGCGAGCCGCTGCGCGCGTCGAACGTGTACCGGATGCTGGAGTCCGCCGAGCCGGGCGTCCGGTACGTCGACGACGTGCGGTTCGTGGTCGACGAGGTCCCCGACGGGACCGTGCGGTCCGTGGTCGCCGACCGGTTCCAGGACGGCACCTGGTACGCCGGCTGCGGCGAGGTGGTGTTCCGCTCCACCAACGGCGGCGCCGGGTGGGAGCCGGCGGGACGGTTCCCGGCCGAGGACGTCCGGCGGATCGTGGCGGCGCCCGCACCGAACCGGCCCGGCATCACGGCCCGGCCGGGCCTGGTCGCCGCCGTGGCCCGTACCGCGGACGGGGCCAGCGCTGTGCACGTCTCCACCGACCTCGGCGAGACCTGGACCCTCGTCGCCGCTCTGGAGCCGGCGATCGCCGACGTCGCCTGGGTCGACCGGGAAGGGGTCGCGACGCTGCTGTGCGCCACCGACGCCGGCCTCTACGAGCTGGCGGCCGAGGAGGGCGCGGTGCCGCTGCAGGTGCTCGTCGACAACACCGACCCCGGCCGCGGCTTCTCCGGCGTCCGCTCGTTCGTGTCCGAACGCGGCACGCACGGGGTGGTCCTCGCCGCGCAGGCGAAGTACGGCGTGTACCTGTCCACCGACGCCGGAACGGCCGGCACGTTCACGCACATCGGGCTGCGCGGCACCGACGCCCGGGCGATCGAGATCCAGTACGACGGCCCGTCGACGCTGGTGTGGATCGGCGCCGGCGAGTCCGACCCCAACCGGCCCGGCCAGGGCTGCCACCGGGCCCGGCTCTTCGAGGCCGACGTGCGGTGGGAGCAGGTCGTGTCCGGCTGGTCCGGCGGCACCTGCTGGGACCTCGACTTCGCCGGCTCGACCGTGCTCGCCGCCACGCAGAGCGCCGGGGTGCTGCGGCTGGACACGTCGAGCAAGACCCCGCAGTGGGAGGCGGCGAACGTCAACGCCGGCCTGCCGCTGCGGGACCGGACCAGGTTCGAGCCGGTGGCCGCCATCGCCTCGGGTGACGCGCTCTTCCTCGCGGGCGGCCCGAGAGGCGTGTACCGCAGCGGCGACGCGAAGACGTGGACGTTCACCGCCGACCGGGAGACCCGGCAGCCGGTGACGATCCCGCCGACGTGGCTGCTGTGCTCCGGCGAGCACGACGTCGAGGTGGTGCGTCTGCATGCGGCATGACGACATCGCGCGGCTGCTGCCCGCCGTGTACCAGTCCGCCGCCCAGCCCGGCAGCGTCCTGGTCGCGCTGCTGGACGTCATGGAGGCGATGCACGCGCCGACCGAGCGGCGCCTGGCCGCCGTCGACGAGCTCTTCGCCGCGTACCGGGCGCCTGAGGCGTTCCTGCCGTTCCTGCTGCGGTGCGTGGCGATGGACCACATCGGACGGTCGCTGCCGTCCGGACGGCAGCGGGACCTCGTCGCCCGGGCCGGCGACCTGGCCCGCGGCCGGGGCACCGCCGCCGGGCTGTGCGCGCTGCTGGCGACGGTGACCGGGGTGCCCGGGTTCACCGTCGAGGAGCCCGCCGACCGGGCGTTCCACGTCGTCGTGCGGGTCCCCGACGCCGCCCGCGACCAGCTGTCCCTGATCCGGCTGGTGGTGCAGCAGGAGAAGCCCGCTGCCGTCACCGTCTCCATCGTTTAGAAGGGGTACGTCATGTCCACCAAGTGGGTCGTCACGACCGCCGCCGAGCGCATCGCCCTGGACGACGCGAAGCAGGGCGGCACCACGTTCACCGTCACCAACCCCGGCCGGGCCGCGGACCGCGTCGTGTTCGAGCCGGTCCCCGGCGGCGACGCCGACCCGTCCTGGTTCACCGTCGACGACCCGCAGCGCCGGGTCCTGCCGGCCGCGTCCGCGTCGTTCCTGCTCAAGGTGCACGTCCCCGCCGACGCGAAGCCCGGCGCCTACGAGGTGCAGGGCCGCGTGTACTCAGCGGACTCCGCGCCCGAGGAGTCGTCCGTGCTCAGCGGCCGGGTCGTCTTCGACGTCGCCGCCCCGCCGGCGCCGCCGGAGCGCAAGGTCCCGTGGTGGATCATCGCGATCGCCGCGGCGCTGGTCGTCATCACCGTCGTCACGATCACGCTCGTGCTGACCCTCGGCGGCGGCGACTCCGTCGAGGTGGCCGCCTCGCCGGCGCCGTCGGTCACCGCGCCGCCGTCCGGGCCGATCCCGGTGCCGGACCTCGCCCGGCTCAACGAGACCCAGGCTCTGTTCGCCCTGAAGCAGGCGGGTCTGACCGCCGGCACGATCAAGCACCGCAACGACCCGGCGAAGGCCGACACCGTCGTCGAGCAGAGCGTCCCCGCCGCGAAGACCGTGGCCGCCGGCACCGCCGTGGACCTGGTCGTCGCGGTGCGGCTGAGCGCGCCGGTGCTGAAGACCCCGGCGAACGCGCAGCTGAAGCAGGCCGACGGCAAGCTCGTCTGGGAGCAGCCCGAGGCGTACGTGACCCGCTGGGTCGTGCAGGTGTCGATGTACACGTGCGTGCAGCCGCCCATCATCAACGGCTGCCAGTACCTGCCGACGCTGTCCGCCCGCACCGAGGCGAAGACGTTCACCCCGGCGATGCGGCCCGCGCAGAACCTGACGCTCGGCATCGTCAACCTGGCGTTCAACGGCAACATCCAGTGGACGGTGCAGGCCGTCGACGACTTCGGCGGGACCGGCCCGACCGCGACCGCGCTGGTCGCCCAGATGGTGGCGTAGCCATGACGAAGCAGACGAAGGTCGTGATCGCGGTCCTCGTGCTGATCACGGCGATGTTCGTGGGGTCGGCCTTTTCTGGGAAGGAAGACGACGACGCTCTGCGGGAGCCGGGCGGGCTCGTCGAATGGTTCGGGGCGAAGTTCGCGAAGACCCCCGCCGCCGATCCCGCCGACCTCAGCGCGCCGTGCCGCACCGGCGACGCGTTCGTCGTGAAGGACGGCACGTGCGTGGTGCGGGTCGCCGCGGGCAAGGGCCGCCGCACCGTCCGCCTGCACGCCGGCAGCGACGTCGGCGTGCAGGCGCCGGCCCCCGGCCAGGACACCCTGGTGCGCAGCGACGCGAAGGCCGGCGACACCGTCGAGGTGACCGTCGACAAGGCCGCCACCGACATCGACCTCATCTGCGCCGGTGCCCGCACCTGCACCCTCACCGTCGTCCGGGAGGACTGAGCCATGTCGTCGGCAACGGAGCGCCTCCGCACCCCGTTCTTCATCGTCGCCCTGGTCGCCATGGCCCTCGTCGTCTGCGTCGAGCTCGGCGAGCAGCTCCTCATCGGCGGCGTCGACGCGGGCACCGCGCTGACCGACAACGCCGCCGCGCTCGGCGCGCAGGTCCCGGCCGGCGGCCACGTCGAACGCCCCTCCGGCGTCGGCATCCCCTACCTGGCGCTGCTGGACTTCGCGGCCCTCTTCACCGTCGGCCTGATGGCCGCGGGTCTGGTCGTCCCGCACCGCCTGCACGGCCGCCTCCAGGGCGTCGTCACCCTCGTCGTGGCGATCCTGCTGATCCTCGCCTCGCTCGGCCTCATCTTCCTGGCGGTGGCGAAGCTGGTCCTGATGGTGGCCCTGCTGCTGGCCTTCCCGTTCGGCACGATCGCCTACCTGATCCTGTTCGGCTCGTTCCCGCGCGGTACCGCCACCGTCATCCTCTCCCTGCTGATGTTCCTGAAGCTCGTCTTCGCCGGCTCGCTCGTCGCCGCCCAGCCCCGCTTCCTGCAGAACAAGGGCCTCGTCCTGCTCACCCTGAGCTCCCTGCTCTGCAACGTCGTCGTGACGTTCCTGCACGGCCTCGTCCCGGGCGTCCTGGTCAGCATCACCGACGCGGTGGCCGGCATCGTGGTCGCGGTCGTCGCCCTGATCTGGGCCGTCGTCCTGCTCATCGGCGCCGTCGTCGGCATCGTGACGGCAGCCCGCGCCTCCGCCGACACCGCCCGCACCACCGCCCTCCAGCCGGCCACCTGACCAGCGCCCGGTACGACGCGCGCACCCGGTGGCCCGATGGGTCCGACCCCTCGGCCGCCGGGGCCGTCAAAGTGGACGGCGGTCAGGGGCGGCCCGGCGCGCCGGGCTGGGAGGATCGGCGGATGGCGGGCCCGGACCCGCGCTAGCACGGGGCGCCGACGGCGGAGAGCAGCTGGAGTTTCTCGTGGCTCTCGGTGCCGGGGACAGCGGTGTACACCAGCAGGGCGTGGGACTGGTCGGGGTCGAGCAGCGACTGGCAGGCGAGGTCGAGGTCACCCAGCGAGGGGTGCACGAAGCGTTTGGTGTGGTTGTAGCCGACGTCGACCTCGTGCTCGTCCCACACGGCGCGGAACTCCGCGCTGCCGGCGAGCAGCAGCTGCTGCAGGTGCGCAGCCCAGGAGCCGGGACCGCGCAGCGTCACCACCCGGCGCAGCCCGGCGGCGAAGACGCGGGCGTGCAGCGGATGGTCGTCGGGGTGGTACAGCGCCCGGCACGCGGGGTCGGTGAACCAGCGGTAGCCGATGGCGCGCGCGGGGCCGGTGAAACGGGTGTTGTCGCCGGTGAGAGCGACGCCCAGCGCGGTCTGCCGCAGGGTCTCGCCGAGCTCGGTGACGATCTCGGCGGGGGTGTCGGCGAGCCGGTCGAAGATGCGCAGCAGGCCGGGGCTGATGTGTGCGCTGGTCGAGCCCCTGACGGGCGGGTTGTGACCGGCGAGGCGGAAGAGGTGGTCGCGCTCGGCGAGGGACAGGTGCAGCCCCTGCGCGAGCGAGGCGATCATCTGCTCGGACGGGTGCGGGCCGCGCTCGCGCTCCAGGCGGCTGTAGTAGTCGGCGGAGATGTGGCACAGCGTGGCGACCTCTTCGCGGCGCAGGCCGCTGGTCCTGCGCCGCTGGCCGCGCGGGAGGCCGACGTCCTCGGGTCGCAGCGACCCCCGGCGGTGCCGCAGGAACTCGGCGAGCCCGGCCCGATCAATCATGGTTCCCGTTGTACCACCGGATGCGGGACCGCAGCCTGGGATCGAGAGGCCGTGGATAACCCGGCGGGCCGGCCGCAGCCTGGAGGGGACGGAAAAACCGAACCGAGGAGTGCTGCCATGCCGGACATCACCGTTCCCGACCTCTCCGGGAAGCTCGCCGTGGTCACCGGCGCCAGCGACGGCGTCGGGCTGGGCCTGACCGCCCGGCTGGCCGCGGCCGGCGCCGAGGTCGTCATGCCCGTCCGCAACCCCCGCAAGGGCGAGGCCGCGATGGCGAAGATCCGGCAGCGGTACCCCGAGGCACGCCTGTCCCTGCGGGCGCTGGACCTGTCGTCCCTGGACTCGGTGGCCGCGCTCGGCGACACGCTGCGGCAGGAGGGCCGGCCGATCCACATCCTGGTCAACAACGCCGGGGTGATGACACCGCCGGAGCGGCAGAGCACCGCGGACGGGTTCGAGCTGCAGTTCGGCAGCAACCACCTGGGGCACTTCGCCCTCACCGGTCACCTGATGCCGCTGCTGCGGGCCGGGCACGCGCGGGTGACGTCGCAGCTCAGCGTCTCCGCGAACGAGAACTCGATCAACTGGGACGACCTGAACTGGGAACGCTCCTACAACGGCCGCCGCGCGTACAGCCAGTCGAAGATCGCGTTCGGCCTGTTCGGGCTGGAGCTGGACCGGCGCAGCCGGGCCGGCGGCTGGGGCATCACCAGCAACATCGCCCACCCCGGGGTCGCACCGACGAGTCTGCTCGCCGCGCGCCCCGAGGTCGGCCGGGCGAGGGACACCATGGGCGTGCGGCTCATCCGCGTGCTGTCCCGCGCCGGCATCCTGCTCGGCACGGTCGAGACGGCGCTGCTGCCGGCCCTGATGGCCGCCACCTCCCCGGACGCTGCCGGTGGGCGCTTCTACGGCCCGAGCGGTCTCGGCCACCTGTCCGGCGCGCCCGCCGAGCAGCCCGTCTACTCCCGGCTGCGCAGCGAGGAGGAGGCGGCCCGCATGTGGCAGATGTCCGAGCGGCTGACCCGGACGTCGATCACGCCTCAGCCCGCGCCGTAGCAGACGAAGCCGGCGCTGCTGTAGCGGGCGTCGCCGTCCGCGGCGAGCTGGGCCGTGGCGAGGGCCGCCGCCTCGGTGCAGCCGGTGCCGAGCAGCTTGTGGAAGTCGGTCATCAGGCTGCGGGTGGCGTCGTCGTCGACCGGGCCTGTGCTGGCGACCACGGTGCGGGTGCCGAGCTGCAGCAGGGCGCTGGTCAGGCCGAGCAGCTCCTCGCCCGGGTGCACGGCCGACAGGCCGGTGTCGCAGCCGGACAGGACCAGGGTGCCCGGCGGCCCGTCCAGCGCCGACAGGTCGTACATCGTGAGCGGGCCGTCGGTGAGCCGCAGCGCGGAGAAGAGCGCGTTGTCGGTGCGGAACACGCCGTGGCAGGCGATGTGGCCCAGCCGCGCGCCGTCCAGGGCCCGCAGCACGTCGCCGACGAGGGCGTCGTCGCCGGCGAGCAGTGTCGCGCCAGGTGTACCGGCGGCGATCCCGGTCACCTCGCGCAGCGCCTGCGGCGGGTCGGCGGCGCCGACGAACACCGCCGGTCCGCCCGGGCGGGGCGCGCGGTGCGCCCGCCACCACGTCCCGGCCGACGGGGTGACCCGCACGGCCCGGCCCCGGCAGCGCGGCAGCAGCGACCAGGACAGGGCCTGCAGCTGACCGGTCGGGGCGAGCACCAGCTCACGGTCGCCGACGAGGTCGTCGAGCGGGGCGAGCAGCATCCGGTCGAGGGCGGCGGCGGCGTGGTCGGCGGCGAGGGTCGCGGCGCCGCGGTGGCCCCGGCCGGCGACGAGGCGCCGCTGGGCGAAGCGCAACGCGTGCAGCTCGTCGAGGACGGGCTCGACCGGACCGAGCGGCCGGTGGGTGACCCGGCCGCCGGCGAGCACGAGGGCGTGCAGGCAGGCGTCGATGGCGAGCAGGTCGACGAACGCGGCGTCGCCGAGGGCCGCGGCGAGCACGTCGACGGGCGGGCCGGCGGCGGTCGCCCCATCGGTGCCGTGCGCCTGCCAGGACCGGCGCCGCACCTGCTCCTCCAGGTCGCGCTGGCGCTGCAGGAGGCGGCCGGTGTGGGCGGCGCCGATCGGGGCGGCGGCCAGGTCGGCGTGGACACTGCGCAGCCGGGCGAGGTCGCGGGCGATCACCGGGTCGCCGCTGGGCCTGGCCGGCGGCAGCCACAGCGTCGCGGCGCGGCAGCGCTGCGACCACTGCAGGATCTGCTCGGCCGGCTCGTGCCGCACGGCGAGGCGCAGCCGGAAGTCGGCGAGGGCGGCGACCGTGCCGCCGCTGCGCACCCGCAGTTCGGTGGCGCCGAGGCTGGCGCGGTGCGCCTCGAACTCGCGCAGCCCGGCGTCGGCGTGGCGGGCGGCGGCGGGGACGTCGTCGTCGGCGAGGGCGGCGACCGCGCGCAGGTGCCACCAGCGGGCGCGCAGCACGGCCGGGCCGCGGCGGGCGGTGACCGCGGCCCGCTCCAGGCTGCCGGCGGCGCCGGCGCGGTCGCCGATGTCGAGGGCGAGCTGCGCGGCGTCGAGCCACGACTCGCAGCCGGGCAGCAGCCAGCCGGCGTCGGTCAGCTCCGCCGCGACCGCCCGGACCTCGCGCAGGGTGCCGCGGTTGGCCCGGCCGGTCGCGATGACCGCGCCGAGCTCGACGGCGCGGGCCCGGGCGGCCGGCAGCGCGCGGCGCTGGGCGGTGAACACCCGGCGGGCGGACCGGGCCGCGTCGCGGGCCTCCTCGGCGTTGCCGCGGGCGAGGGTGATCCGGGCGAGCAGCAGCGCCGCCTCGCCGCGGGCGGTGTCGAGGCGGCCGCGCAGGCAGATGTCGACGGCGTCCTGGGCCGCCTGTTGCGCCTCCGGCAGCAGCCGGGCGGAGCGCAGCAGCTCCGCGAGGTCGAGCACGGCCTCCGACGGCAGCCCGGCCTCGCGGGTCAGCACCTCCCGGGCCTGCTCGTAGCGGGCCAGGGCGAGCGGGACGTCGCCGGCCTGCGCGGCGATGAACCCGAGGTTGTGCTGGACCTGGGCGGCCGCGGTCGGCAGCTCCAGGTCGGCGTAGATGGCAGCGGCGGCGCCTAGGTCGGCGGCGGCGAGCCGCTGGCTGCCGTGGTAGCTGTGCAGGATGGCCCGGTTGTTCAGGGCCCGGGCCTCCCAGAGCCGGTCGCCTTCGCGCCGGAAGACCCGCAGCGCCGACCGGTAGCCGGCCATCGCCTCCTCGTCGTGGCCGAGCCGGCGCAGGATCAGCGCCCGCTGCATGACGGCCCGGCCCCGGCGCAGCCCGCGCAGGCTGCGCAGCGCGACGTCGATCTCGCGGGCCGCGGCGGCCGGCCGGCCCAGGTCGTCGAGGACCAGCGCCAGGCTCATCCGTGCCTCGGCGGCCAGGGTCATCCGGTCGTGCCGCTGCGCGACCCGCAGCGCGGCGCGCAGGTGCCGGGCCGCGGACTGCGCGTCGTCGGCGGACCGGGCGGCGAGCCCCAGCGCCCGGTGCGCGACCGACGTCGCGTCGGGGTCCTTGTCCCGGCGGGTCGCGGCGAGGGCCGCCACGGCCAGGGTGCGGGCCTCGCCGGGGTCGGCGGCGACCGCCTCGACGGCCCGCGTCGCCAAGGTCAGCGCGGATGACTGCGGCTTCACAACCGAGGATCCTCCCATCGGCGGGAACTGTCGGGTACCCGACGTATCGACGGTCTCGCTGGAACGTCACGTTGAACATGACTGACTTCGAAGGTGGGCGTGTCGACCCGACCCGGCGACTCGAACGGTGGCGGCAGCAGCGGTCCGCGCACCTGGCCGGGCTGCGCTGGCTCGGCACGGAGACGACCGGCGGCCAGCCGGTCCGCTACGTCAGCGGCGAGCTGCTCGTCGTCGACGAGCACTACGACGACGCCCGGCGGGCCGTGGAGGGCCTCGGGCACCGGGCCGCGGACGTGACGACCGACGAAGTGGTGCCGGGCGTGCGCCGGCTGCGGGCGCCGGGCCTCGACGCGATCAAGGCGACCCGGCGGACCCGCGAGCGGGCCTCCGACGGCACCGCCGCCGGGCCCAACCACGTGCTGCTGGCCTCCCCGTTCGAGCAGGGTGGCCCGTTCGGGCGGCCGGTGTCGGCGGCGGCCGCGGCGATCGACGCGTCCCCGGCCGGTGACGGTGCGGCCCGGGTGGTCGTGATGGACACCGGCGTGTGGGCCGACAGTCCGCTGCCTGCCAGCCGGTACCGGGTGGGCAGGAGCGACCTGGAGACCGACGTCGACGTGGACCGGGACAACGTCATCGACTCCGACGTGGGGCACGCCAACTTCATCGCCGGGGTCATCCTGCAGGGCACCCGCCGGGCCCAGGTGCGCATCGTGAAGGTGCTCGACACGTTCGGTGTGGGCACCGAGCTGGAGCTGGCGCTGCGCATCGCGGCCCTCACCGACACCGACGTGCTCAACCTGTCGCTGGGCTCGTACACCGTCGACGGCCAGCCGCCGGTGCTGCTGCGCTGGGCGCTCAACCGGTTCCTGGTGGGCCGGGACCGGGTCGTGGTGGCCGCCGCGGGCAACGACGGCGTCTCCGACCGGCCGTTCTGGCCCGCCGGGTTCGCCGGCGCGGACGTGCCGTGGCGGCAGCAGGTCGTCGCGGTCGCCGCGCACGACGGCACGGCGATCTGCGACTGGAGCAACAGCGGCCCGTGGGTGACCGTCGCCGCGCCGGGCGCCGACGTGGTCAGCACGTACATCCACCATCCCGACTTCGGCACCGGCTGGGCCGCCTGGAGCGGCACGTCGTTCGCGACCCCGCACGTCGTCGCGCTCATCGTGGAGCGGGCCGCGTCGACCGGAAGCGTGCTCTCGGCGACCAAGGAGGTGATGTCGCAATCGACACGATCTATCGGCGGGTACGCTTCGGTGCTGTGACGGCATTCGATCCGACCATCGCCCTGATCGAAGCCGCAGACGGCGACCAGCGGGCCTGGAACGAGCTCGTGGAACGCTATTCCGGCCTGGTCTGGTCGGTCGCGCGCAGCTTCCGCTTCACCGAGGCCGACGCCGGCGACGTGTTCCAGGCGACCTGGTTCCGCCTCGTGGAGAAGCTCGGTCAGATCCGCAACGGCGACGGACTCGGATCGTGGCTGGCCACGACCGCCCGGAACGAGGCGATCGACATGATCCGCAGGCGCGGCCGGGAGTCCCCGGCCGACGTCGCGGAGCACCTCGGGCAGGCGCCGTCCACGACGGACCTGCCGGAGGAGGAGATGCTGCGGGCGGAGGAGCGGCGGCTGCTGTGGCAGGCCGTCGACCGGATGCCGGAGCGGTGCGGGCGACTGCTGAGGGCGATGGGCGCGCAGCCGGCGCCGAGCTACGCGGAGCTGGCGGCGGCGCTGGACATGCCGGTCGGCAGCATCGGCCCGACCCGCGCCCGCTGCCTGGACACGCTGCGCGGCCTGCTCACCGGCGAGCCGTACCTGGCCGGGCGCACGGCGAACGCGCGGATGAACGCACAGAAGCACGGTGAAGGGAGGCAGGCATGACGCATCCACCCGCGGGTGAGGAGCTGGGCGAGGCGGTGACGCGGCTGTTCGTGGACACCGACCCCGTCCCCGCGAGGCTGCTCCAGGCCGCGCAGGCCGGCTTCGCCTGGCGTGACCCCGACGCGGCGCTCGCCGACCTGCTGCTGGACAGTGCCGTCGCGGGCCTGGCGGCCGGGGTGCGGGCCGGGGAGAGCGACGACCAGCCGCGGCTGCTGAGCTTCGACAGCGGCGGCACGGTCATCGACGTCGAGATCGTCGTGGACGGCGGCCGGGTCCGGCTCATCGGGCAGGTCAGTCACCCGGTCGAGGCGCCGGTCCGGGTCCGGCACGCCGGCGGCGAGTGGTCCGGCGTCACCGACCGGCTCGGCCGCTTCTCGGTGCCCGGCCTGCCGGCCGGGCCGATGCGCGTCTGGTGGGGGCCGGCCGGCCCGGAGTCCACCGCGGTCTGCACCGCCACGTTCCTGACCTGAGTCGGGAGCGGGCGGTGCGGCCGGGCTGCCGCTGACCCTGATCGCGCCGGTGCCGTCAGTGCGGACCGGCGCGCCGGCGTGTCCGGGCCGCGGCACCAGCGCCGCCGGACCGCGGTGCTGATCGTGTATCAGGTGCCGGTCCCGCGGCGTCCTCCATGCCGGGAGTGGCCGACGGCGGCCACCCCGGCCATCTGAGGAGGGGCACCATGACCGAACCTCTGCACCAGGCGGGGCAGCTCGCCGCGCTGCCCGCCGACCCGCCGGCCTACGATCTCACCGGCCGGGCGACGAGGGACCCGAACGTCATCATCGCCTGGTCGGCGCCGGCGGCGACCGGCACGATCACCCGGATCACCGTGGCCGGCCGGCCGACGCACCTGTTCGCCGGGGAGGGCAACCACGTCACGGCGTGGGCGGTCTTCGTCGACACCGTCCGCCGTGCGCTGGTCGGCCGGACCCTCGCGCAGGCGGTGACGGCGCTGGAGACCCTGACGGCCGCGCCGCACGGCTACGGGCAGGACGACCAGACCGATCAGGCACCGGTGCGGCACGCCGACGCGGTGCAGCGGGCGACGGCGCATCTCGGTGCGGCCGCGGCGCAGGGCGGGACCCCGCGCTCGTCGCTGCGCCGGGCGGTCGGCGCCTATCTCAGCGCCCGCAACTACGCGCCGCTGGCGCTGGCGTGGCTCGGCCCGGCGCAGGCCACCGGCGGCGGCGAGCAGGCCGCCCTGAACACGCTGCGCCGCAACGAGGTCGACGACGGCACCCTGGCCGCCACCGTCCGCACGGCGGTCTGGACGCTGCTGGACGCCCGGACGATCGGGTTCGCGCTCGGCACCACCTCGAACACGACCAGCCTTCCGGGCCTCGACGTCGACGACCGGCGCACGACGGCGCGCACGATGGTCCGCCGGCACCTGGCGGAGATCCGCGCCGCGTATCCGGTGTCGTACGCGAAGGCCGCGTTCACCGACGCGCTCATCGACACGCACACGACCGGGTTCGGCTTCCAGAACATCGCGGCGCTGACGTGGCCCGCCGGCACCGACTTCGCCGCCGCGCCGCACCACCCGGCCCGGGCCGCCGCCGGCTGGGCCGACCAGGCGCTCAGCGGCGCGACCGTCACCGTCACCCCGGACCTGGACGGGCAGGTCGAAACGGTGACCGTCGCCGGCCGCGGCAACACGCTGCTCAACGGGCAGGGCGAGCACATGACCGCGCACATCGTCCTGGTCCGCCAGCTGCGGCGGGCCCTGGAGGGCAAGACCTTCGACGAGGCCCGCACCGACCTGCTCACCCTCGGCGACCGGATGCGGGAGCTGCCGACGTTTCCGCCGCTCGTCGACGACGAGCCGGTCGTGCGCGCGGCCGGCGACGCCCGCGGCATCTTCACCGACGCGTGGGCGGAGGACGAGGCGGCCCGCGCCGACCTGCGCGCCGCCGCCGGCGACGACCGGCTCGTCGCGGCGCTCGGCTCGGCCGCGTCGCGGTACCTGTCGCTGCGCAACGCCCTGCCGCTGGTCGCCGTCGACATCGGCACCGTCGCCGGCGCCAAGGCCGAGGCGGCGATCCTGGCGGAGCTCGACGACAGCGAGGCCCACGACCGGGGCGCGGCGGCCGACATCGCCGCCAACCTCTGGCTGCTGCTGTGCCTGCAGGGGCTGCGTCGCGTGTACAGCGACGACGACCTGACCAGGATCGCCCCCGGCGCGCCGATCCCGAGCCCGACGACCCGGCTTGTCCAGGTCATCCAGGTGCACCGGCAGGCGATCCGCGGGGCCTGGCCGGTCGCGTACGGGCGCAGCCACTGGAACACCACCGGCTCGCTGCGCACCGCGCTCACCCGGCTCAACCTGCCCGTCGGTCAGGATGAGTTCCAGGAGCTCACCGACCGGCTGGTGCTGGGCGACGAGCCCAGGTTCAAGCCGCGGTTCCCGGTGACGGCCTCCGACGACGAGGCGGCCGACCCGGTGCCCAGGAGCGTGCGGGACTACGTGCCGCCCTCGCGGGCCAAGTCCAGCCGCAAGGCCGCGCTCGAGGTCGGCGACAAGGCCAAACGCCAGAGGCAGGACAACGACGAGGCCGACGCCCGCGAACGCGAGGAGGACGAGGAGCTCGACGACCGTACGCGCGGCTCGGACGACGAGGTCTGACATCGGAAACGGGCCCCGGTGGCGGGGCCCGTTCCACCCGTCAGGCGTTGGACTTCGGCAGGCCGGGCGGGTTCACCAGCGAGGTCGGCACGGCCTCGGTGTCCAGGTTGTAGGCGGCGAGCCATGCCTTGTACTGGCCGTTCTGGATCAGGTGGTTGATCGCCTCGGCGAGGGCCTTGGCCAGCTGGTTGTCCTTCTTGGTGGTGGCCGCGATCAGGCCCTGGAGGGTCTCACCGGCGCCGGAGTAGGTGCCGGCGTTGCGGACGGCGTCGGCGGTGCCCTTGGTCCGGCTGATCTGGTAGGCGATGCCCGGGTTCGGGCCGAAGTAGCCGTCGAGCTGCCCGGAGACGAGCGCCTTGAAGGTGGTGGGCGTGTCGGCGAAGTACTTGATCTCCAGGTTCTTGCCCTCGGCCTTCAGCTTCTCCTGCCACGCGACCAGGATCTTCTCCTGGTTGGTGCCGGCGCCGACGGCGACCTTGAGCCCGGCCAGGTTCTTGTAGTTCTTGTCGAAGTTCCAGGCGTTGCCGTCCTTGACGGCGAAGCCGAGGTTGTCCTGCCGGTAGGAGGCGAAGTCGTACTTCTCCTTGCGCTGCTCGGTGTCGGTGATGTTGGAGAACCCGACCTCGGTCCTGCCGGAGTCGATGCCGACGAACAGGTTGTCCCACGTGGCGTTGTTGATCTCGGGAGTGAGCCCGAACACGGCGGCGACGAGGCGGCCGAGGTCGGGCTCGGCGCCGGTCAGGGTCTTGTCGTCGTCGCCGACGAACGCGAGCGGCGGGAAGCCGGTCGGCAGGGCGCCGAGGCCGATGGTCAGCTTGCCGTCGGCCTTGACGGCGTCGGGCACCAGGTCGGCGATGGCCTGCTGCTTCTCGACCTTGATGTCGGTCTTCTGGCCGATGCCGCTGGCCTGGGCGCCGATGGTCACCGTGCCCGCACTGGCCGGGCTGCCGGCGTTCGCCGTGCCCTCGTCGCTGCCGCAGGCGGCGAGGCCCGCGGCGAGCACGACGGCGAGGGCGGCGGCCGAGAGCACGCGGCCGGTTGGTCTGACGGTGGTCATGTGAAACTCCCCTGGGGATCAGAGCACTTTGGAAAGGAATTCCCTGGTACGGGACTGTTTCGGCGCGCCGAGCACCTGGGACGGTGGACCCTGCTCGACGATCACGCCCTCGTCGATGAAGACGACGGTGCCGGCGACCTCGCGGGCGAAGCCGATCTCGTGCGTGACGATGACGAGGGTGGTGCCGGTGGCGGCGAGCTGCCGGATCACCGAGAGCACCTCCCCGACCAGTTCGGGGTCGAGCGCGGACGTCGGCTCGTCGAACAGCAGCAGGGTCGGTTCGAGCGCGAGGGCGCGGGCGATCGCGACGCGCTGCTGCTGGCCGCCGGAGAGCTGCCGCGGGTAGGCGTCGCCGCGGTCGGCGAGGCCGACCCTGGCGAGCAGTTCGACGGACCGCTCGTAGGCGGCGGTCTTGTCGAGCCGCCGGTGCGCGATCAGCGGCTCGGCGACGTTGTCCCGCGCGGTGAGGTTGGGGAAGAGGTTGAAGCTCTGCGCGACGAAGCCGATGCGGGTCCGCTGGCGCCGGACGGCTCGCTGGGACAGCTCGTGCAGGTGGCTGCCGCGGACCTCGACGCCGATCAGGTCACCGTGGACCGCGACGTACCCGAGGTCGGGCCGCTCCAGATGGTTGATGGTCCGCAGCAGCGTGGACTTGCCGGAGCCGGACGGGCCGAGGATGGCCACGACGTCGCCGGGGTCGACGGTCAGGTCGACGCCCTTGAGCACCTCGCGGGTGCCGAACGACTTGTGCACGTTGCGGATCTCGAGCGCCGCGGCCGTGTCGAGTGTCGCGGTCATCAGAAGCCCCTGCGGGTCAGGCGGACGTAGGACGAGACGGTGAAGCGCCGCAGCCGCTGGGCCGGTGTGGGCGGCAGCGCCCGGGCGTTGCCACGGGCGTAGAACCGCTCGACGTAGAACTGCACGACCGACAGCACGGCGGTGAGCACGAGGTACCAGGCGGCGCCGACGATCAGGATCGGCACGATCGACTCGGGATGCCGTGACTCCAGCACGTACACGGCGCCGAACAGGTCGAGCAGCGAGACGTAGTACACGAGCGAGCTGGCCTTGATCAGGCCGACGAGCTGGTTGCCGTACGCCGGCACGATGGAGCGCAGCGCCTGCGGCAGCACGATCCGGCGCAGCTGCCGGGCCTTGGACAGGCCGAGCGCGTTGGCCGCCTCGATCTGGCCGGCCTCCACCGACAGGATGCCGCCGCGGATCACCTCGGCCGCGTAGGCCGCCTCGTTGAGGCTCAGTGCGATGACGCCGATCGCGAGCGGGGTGAGGCTGCTGGTCTGCACGTCGGCGAAGACCGGCCCCCAGGGGATGCCGACGCCGAGCCGCGGATAGAAGTACGAGAAGTTGAACGTGATGATCAGCAGCAGCGGCAACGGCAGCGCGCGGAAGAACCACACGTACGCCCAGGCCAGACCGTTGACGAGCGGGTTCGTCGACAGCCTGCCGAGCGCGACGACGACCCCGAGGACGAGTCCGAGCACGGCGCTGAGCCCGACGACCTGCAGCGTCACCACGACGCCGTCGAGGATCGACTCCCGCGTGAAGTACGGCCAGAACTTGTTCCACTCGTAGCGGGTGTTGGTGAAGACGCCCACGATGAACTGGATGAGCACCACCAGCACGATCGCGCTGACGGTCCAGCGCCAGGGGCGCAGCCGTGGCGTGACCCGGCGGTGCGCGATCTGCGGGTCGAACCGGGTGACGCGGTCGGTGGGTGCGGGTGAGGGTGCCAGCGCTACGGGCTCGCTCATGCGAGTCCTCCATCGGGGACGACGACGAGCCCACGCCGGAGCGGCGCGAGCGGTCAGCGGTGCGGATGCGGTACGACCGAGGAGGCCGTCCCCAGAAACGCTAAAGAGACGGAAATAAGTTGTCAATCCCTATCGGGTAACTAGTATTTAGCGGCCCTCGACCGCCGCCGCTCGCACGTCGTCCATGCGGCGGACCTCCATACCTCGATCCCCGGACGCCCGGAGGTCTCGCCAACGCCCACCGGGGTGGTTATCTTCGGGGTCCATGACGGGTTCCGACGCGGACGCCGAGCCCCTGCGCGTGCCACCGTGGCTCGCCGGACAGGCGCTGTCCCCGTCCGGACCGCGCCCGCCGGACCCCGAGGTCCCCGTGCCCGCACCCGTGCCCGCGCCCGCGCCGGAGGCCGCACCCGCGGCGGACGACGCCGCGGCACCGTGGCCGCCGGCGCCGGACCGGGACGGGTGGCACGCCGCCGACGAGCCGTCCGAGCTGCGCGGCCTTCTCGTGACGTGGCGGTCGCGGCTGATCGTGGCCAGCGTCGCCGCGGCGCTGTCGCTGCTGGTGATCCTGCTGGTGGCGGCGTTCCTCGGCCCCGACAGCCGGACCGCTCCCCCGGCCGCCACGGACCTCCCTCCACCCGGCCCGGCCGTCCCGTCCCCGTCGGCTCCCCCGTCCCCGCTCTCGTCTCCGCCCCCGTCTCCGTCGGCCTCCTCGTCCGCGCCGCGACCGTCGCCGCCGCGATCGTCCCCGCCGGTGACGTTCGGGCCGGTCACGTTCGAGGCCGAGGCGCCCGGCAACGCGCTCGGCGGGTCCGCATGGGTGGACCGGTATCCGGGCGCCTCGGGTGGTTCGATCGTGCGCAACCTCGGGGACTGGGGCGGCCGCGACGGGTTCCTGCGGTTCCAGGGCGTCACGGTCCCGGCCGCCGGCACGTACACCCTCCGCCTGTACCACGTGAACATCGACAACGAACGGACCCGGACCGCCGTCATCACCGTCGCCGGCAGCGACCCGCAGCGCGTCACGCTCACCGGCGGCGCCACGTGCTGCACCGCGGCGACGCTGAAGGTGGTGCTGCGCAAGGGCGGCAACAGCATCACCGTGTCCAACCCGGACGGCCACGCACCGTCGGTCGACCGGATCGTGCTCAGCCTGCCCTGACCGCGACCGCCGCCTGAAGCTTGGCGGCGCGTGATCCTCGTCAGGAGGGCAGCGGGAGCCAGGCGAGGACGTCGCGGATCGTGTCGTCCCAGTGCTGCCAGTCGTGGGTGCCGGCGCTGAACCGCGACGTCAGCGGGACACCCCGGGCGGCGCAGGCGTCGCGGAAGCGGACGTTGCCGTCATACAGGGCGTCCTGCGTGCCGCACCACTGGAAGAGCGGCGGCGGGTCGGTGACCTTGTCCAACAGCGCGAACAGGTCGTCGTCGCCGCCGTCGAACGGGGTGTCGCCGAACACCCGCCGCCACATGAGCGGGTCCACCTCGGAGACCATGGTGCGCATCCGGTCGCCGAGGTCGAGGACGCCGGAGAGGCTGGCGGCGGCACCGAAGCGGTCGGGGTGGCGCAGGGCGAGCTTGAACGCGCCGTAGCCGCCCATCGACAGGCCCGCCACGAACGTCTCCTCGGGGCGGCTGGACAGCCGGAAGAAGTTCCGGGCGATCGCCGGCAGTTCCTCGCTGACGAACGTCCAGTACGGCCGGCCCCACGCCTCGTCGGCGTAGAAGCTGCGCTGCACCTGCGGCATGACGACGGCGATGCCGAGCTCGGCGACGTAGCGCTCGATCGACGTGCGCCGGGTCCAGATGGTGTCGTCGTCGCTGAGGCCGTGCAGCAGGAACAGCGTCGGCACGTCGCCGTCGCGGCCCCTGCCGCCGTCGCTGCTGGCAAGGCCGATCTGCCCGGTCGTGCGCTGGGGCAGCACGACGGTCATCGAAGTGCTGACGCCGAGGACGTCGGAGAAGAAATCACAGCGCACGAGAGCCATACCCCACCCTAAACACCGCTTAAGGTGGGCGATGTGGAACCCCGCGCCAACGCCGCCCTTGCCGCGTTGTCCGTGGCGACATTCACGTTCGTCACCGTCGAGGTGATGCCGATCGGCCTGCTGACCCTGATCGCGGACGACCTGGGGCGCACCCGCACCGAGGTGGGGCTGCTGCTCACTGGGTATGCGGCGGTCGTGCTCCTGCTGTCGGTGCCGATGGCGGTGCTGACCCGGCGGATGCCGCGGCGGCTACTGCTCGGCGCGACGCTCGGGGTGGCGGCGGCCGCGACGGCCGTGTCGGCGGTCGCGCAGGGCTACGCGATGCTGCTCGGGGCGCGGCTCGTCGTGGCGCTGACGCAGGCGCTGTTCTGGTCGATCGTGGCGTCGACCGCGACCGCGATGTTCCCGCCGTCGCAGCGCGGGCGGACGGTGGCCCGCATGTCGATCGGGGCGTCGCTCGCGCCGGTGCTCGGGGTGCCGCTGGGCACGTGGCTCGGCCAGCAGCTGGGCTGGCGGGCCGCGTTCGGCGTGATGGCCGTCATCGGCGCGGCGACCTGCGTGGCGGTCGTGGCGCTGCTGCCGCTGTCGCTGCCCTCCGGCGAGGCCTCGGCGCGCGCCGTCGCGCCGGACCGGCGGCGGTATCTGCTGCTGCTCCTGGTCACCGCGCTGGGCGTGGCCGGCGCGATGACGGCGCAGACCTACGTGACGCCGTTCCTGCTGGACGTGACGCACTTCGACGCGTCGTCGCTCGGCCCGCTGCTGCTGGTCTCCGGCGCGGGCGGCGTCGTCGGCACGCTCGTCGTCGGCCGCTTCCTGGACCGGCACCCGTGGCCGGCGCTCGCGGTGCCCGTGGCGCTGCTGTGCGCGGCGTCGGCGGTCCTCTACGCCGGCGGCGACGTCCACGTCCTCGCGATCGCGTCGCTGGCCACGACGGGCGCGGCGTATGCGGCGTTCGCGGCCGCGGTGCAGAACCGGGTGCTCCAGGTCGCGCCCGGCACCACCGACATGGCGTCGGCCGGCAGCAGCTCCTCGTTCAACATCGGCATCTCGGGCGGGTCGTTCGTCGGTGGTGTGATCATCGAGGACCTCGGCGTGCGGACGGTCGCCCTCGCCGCCGCCGTCCTCATCGCCGCCGCCCTCGCCGTGCTGCTGCTCGACCCGCTGCTGTCGGTGCGGACCGGCGGCGACCTGCCGGGCAACGATCACGAACCGATCAACGCCGCCGCATGTCCGGAAAAGTCCGGTAATCCGAACGTGTGACCGCTGTCGGATCTTCTACATTCACGCGGTGTATCTGCCGTAACGCGCGTGAAGTACGCCCGTCCGAACCGCTTCCAGCAGGCATAACATTGATCGGCCAATTCACGTGTACAAATGCGGTGGCGGCGGAAAGTGTACTCGGCGCGATGGTCGGTCTCTTCTACGATCGGGCTGGTCCAGGCAGTTTCCGATGACCGGGTGAGGGGGCAGGAATCGTGGCGGACGAGCATGCCGCGACCGTCCGCACCACGCCCGCCGAGAGACGAGCGCTGGCGCGCCGGCTCCGCGACGCCGAGACCCACCGCGCCTACGCCGCCTGCAACACCCTCACCGGCCCCCTCACCACCCCGGCCGGCCCCCATCTGCCGGTCGTGTACCGAAGCACGGCCCGCCCGGCGCAACGGTTCATGCTCAGCGTCCTCGTCTCGCTGAACCTTCTGACCGCGATCGTCTTCATCGGCTGGCTCGCCCTGCCCAGGCACGTCCCGGGCGCGATGTCCGGCGACCTTTCGGGCACCGTCGTCGTGGCCCGGGTCGCGTTCTGCCTCGTGATCCTCGTGGAACTGGTGCGGCTGCTGCAGAACCTCGCCGTATGGGTGTTCGCGTGGAAGGCCGCGGACCCGGTGCCGATGGTGCCGGAGCACGGGCTGCGTATCGCGATGCTCACCACGATCGTGCCGGCGAAGGAGCCGCTCGACGTCGTCGAGCGGTCCCTGAAGGCGATGCAGCGGGTCCGCTACCCCGGGCACGTCGACATCTGGATCCTCGACGAGGGCAACGACCCGCGCGTCAAGGCGATGGCGAAGAAGCTCGGCGTCAAGCACTTCAGCCGCCGCGGCAGGCCCGAGTTCAACCAGCCCGACGGGCCGTTCCGGGCCAAGACCAAGGCCGGCAACCACAACGCGTGGCGCTTCACCCACGAGCACGTCTACGACGTGGTGGCGCAGATGGACCCCGACCACGTGCCGCTGCCCAGCTTCCTGGAGCGCACCGTCGGCTACTTCCGCGACCCCGACGTCGCGTTCGTCGTCGCCCCGCAGGTGTACGGCAACATGTACGGCGGCTGGGTCGTGCACGGCGCGTCGGTGCAGCAGTACCTGTTCAGCGGGCTGATCGAGCGCGGCGGCAACGGGCTCGGCGCGCCGCTGCTCATCGGCACCAACCACCTCTACCGCCCCCTGGCGTGGGCGCTGATCGACGGCTATCAGGACAGCATCATCGAGGACCACCTCACGTCGATGGTCGTGATGGGCGCGAAGAACCCGCTGACCGACCGGCGCTGGAAGGGCGTCTACACCCCCGACGTCATCGCCGTCGGCGAGGGCCCGACGACCTGGACGGACTACTTCAACCAGCAGAAGCGCTGGGCCTACGGGGTGTGGGAGATCCTGCTGCGCAGCAAACGGTTCCTGAAGAACCTCAGCTTCGGGCAGCGGCTCTGCTACGGCCTGGTGCAGTCCTACTACCCGAGTGTCGCGCTGTCCGCGGTGTCCGGGACGGTCGCCACCGCCGCCTACCTGGGCTTCGGGATCGGCGCGATGCGGGTCGAGTGGCAGCTGTGGCTGACCCTGTGGTCGGCGAGCATGGGCAGCTGGGCGCTGCTGTGGCTGTGGCTGCGCCGCTTCAACCTCGCCGAGCACGAGCGTCGCGAGCTGGGTGTGCACGGCATGCTGCTCGCGTTGTTCGCGATGCCGGTGTACGTCGTCGCCGGCGTGTCCGCCCTGCTGCGCCGCCCACTGGCGTACGCGGTGACGGCGAAGGGCAGGCTCGCGTCCGCGGACGGGCTCGCCTCCTTCCGGCTGCACCTGGCGTGGGCGGGGGTGTCGGCGGCGCTGCTCGGCGTCAGTGTGTGGCTCGGCCACCACTCCGACGCGCTGCGCTTCTGGTCGGGGCTCAGCATCGTCGCCGGGCTGTGCCCGCCGCTGATCGCGTGGGTCACGTCGCTGCGCGACCGCCGCATCGTCGAGCAGGAGGCGGACCTGACCACGCAGACCGGGCCGCTGGTCATGACCGTGCGCGGCAAGGCCGCCGTGGTCCGCGAGCAGGTCACCACCACCTCGACGATCCGGCTGTCGGACCTGCCGCACGTGCCGGGCCTGGACCTGGTCGTCCCCGCCCCCCGTCCGGCCCCTGCCGGGTCCGCCGGGGCGGTCAGGGGTCCGGTGTGATCACACTGCCCCGGATCATGCTCGCCGTGCTGCTGCTCGTCGGCGGCTACACGTTCGTCGTCGCACCGGCCGTCGCCGCGTCGTCCGGCCCGGTGGTGCGCTGGGAGACGAAACGGTCGGAGCCTCGTCCCACGTACACACCCTCCCCGGGCGGACAGGTGACCTTCCCGCAGTCAGGGAAGGCCTTCTTCGGCGTGTTCACCTCGCGCGGGCCCGCCGACCTCACCGAGTACGACGGGTTCGTCGCCGCCGCGGGCAGACAGCCGCAGGTGATGATGTTCGCGCAAGGCTGGGCGGTGGCGAAGACGTTCGACCGGCAGCCGTTCGACCGGATCACGAACCGGGGCATGCTGCCGATGCTCGCCTGGGAGCCGTGGAACTTCCGGTCGGAGTCCAAACAGGACGCCGGCCGTGGCGACCAGCCCGACTACAGGCTGTCCCGGATCACCGGCGGCGCCTACGACGACTACATCAGGGCGTGGGCGGCGGGCATGAAGAGCCTCGGCTACCCGGTCGCGATCCGCTTCGCGCACGAGATGAACGGCTACTGGTACCCGTGGTGCGAGTCCGCCAACGGCAACCGCAAGGGTGACTACGTCGCCGCGTGGCGGCACGTCCACGACCTGTTCGAGGCGGCGGGCGCCGGCAACGTCATCTGGGTGTGGAGCCCCAACGTCTCCTACGACGGCTCGACACCGCTGCAGCAGCTGTATCCCGGCGACGACTACGTCGACTGGGTCGGCCTGTCCGGCTACTACGGCACCGGCGGGCTCGAGCAGTACCAGACCTTCGACCAGATCTACCGCAAGACCCTGGGCGAGGTCCGGTCGCTGAGCAGGCGCCCGGTCGTCGTCACCGAGATCGCCGCGACCGACGCCGCCGGGCGCAAGGCGGAATGGATCACTGACCTGCTCAGGACGCTGCCGAAGCACCCGGAGATCATCGGGTTCCTCTGGTACGAGGCGGTCAAGGAGACCGACTGGCGCATCGCCGCGACACCGGCGGCGTCGAAGGCGTTCGCTCTCGGCATCTCGCAGCCGTACTTCAGCGCGTCCTACACGCCCGGCATGACACCCCGCACCGCAGCCGCCAGGAGCACACCGTGACGGGATACATCGTCGGCATCGACCTCGGCACGTCCAACACGGTCGCGGTGATCCGCTCCGCCGACGGCCGCCGCCGCCCGGTCCTCTTCGACGGCGCGCCGCTCATGCCGTCCGCGGTCTTCCTGCAGGACAACGGGCAGCTCGCCGTCGGCCGGGACGCGCAGCGCCTCGCCCAGCTGGACCCCGCCCGCTACGAGCCCAACCCGAAGCGCCGCATCGACGAGCCGACGGTCCTGCTCGGCAGCACGGAGGTCCCCACGCGGGAGATGCTCGCCGCCGTGCTGCGCGCCGCCGCGGCCGGGGTCGCCGAGATCACCCGTACCCCGCCGCCGCTGGTGCTCACGTATCCGGCGTCGTGGGCGCACACCCGCCGGTCGCTGCTGCAGGAGGCCGCGGCCCTGGCCGGCTGGCCGCAGGTGACCCTGGTGCCCGAGCCGGTCGCCGCCGCCCGGTACTTCATCAGCACCCTCAACCATCCGCTGCCCCGCGGCGCCGCCATGGTCGTCCACGACTTCGGCGGCGGCACCGTCGACATCGCCGTCGTCCGTCACGACGTGGCCGGCTTCACCGTCATCGGCGCCGGCGGCCTGCAGGACATCGGCGGCCTCGACATCGACGCGGCCCTCGTCGAGCACGTCGGCGCGACCCTGCGCCACGCCGAACCGGCCGTGTGGCAGCGCCTGCAGCAGCCCGTGACGGCGCAGGACCGGCGCGACCGGCGGCTGTTCTGGGAGGACGTCCGCGGCGCGAAGGAGATGCTGTCGCGCACCGCCGCCGCCCCCGTCTCCGTGCCGGGCGTGGAGGCCGCGCTGCACCTCACCCGCGACGAGCTGGAGGCGCTCGTCGAGCCGATGCTGCGCCAGACGGTCGCGGAGACCGCGCGGGTCGTCGCGGCGTGCAGGCTCGCGCCGGACCAGCTCGCGGGCGTCATGCTCGTCGGTGGCTCCTCCCGGGTGCCGCTCGTGGCGCGGATGCTGCACCGGTCGCTCGGCGTCGTGCCGACCGTCCTGGAGCAGCCGGAGCTGCCGGTCGCCGAGGGTGCGGTCGTGCACCCGGCGGAGCTCGGCACCGCCCCGGCCACCGGCACCGCCCCGGTCGCCCCGCCGCTGCCGCGGCAGAACGTCTACCAGACCCAGGGCTATCCGGCGCAGCAGGTCGCCGGGCACACCGGCGTTCACGGCGCGCCGGTCTCCGCGATGCCGGTGTCGGGTGCACCGGTCTCCGCCGCCCCCATGTCGGGTGCTCCGTCGTCCGGTGCTCCTACGTCGGGCGTTCCGTATACCGGTGCCCCCACGTCCGGTGCCCCCACGTCCGGTGCCCCCACGTCCGCCACACCCACGTCCGCCACACCCACGTCCGCCACACCCACGTCCGCCACACCCACGTCCGCCACACCCACGTCCGGCGTTCCCCTGCCGGACGCCCCCGCTCCCGGCCGGCGCAGGCTCGTCCTCGTCGCGTCGGCGGCGGTGGCGCTGGTGCTGGTCGCCGGTGCCGCCGTGTGGTGGCTGACCAGGCCGGACCCGCTCGGCTCGTGGGAGGCGATGCCGAAGCTGCCGACCGCGCGGGGCAACGGCGAGCCCCTCGGCATCGAGGGTGCCGCCGCCGCGGTCCTGGACGACAAGCTGTACATCATCGGCGGCTTCACCGAGTTCAACCCGCGCGTCCAGCTCGACACGGTCTGGGTCTACGACCCGGCGAGCGGCGCGTGGACGGCGGGCCCGAAGCTCCAGCAGGCCGTCAGCCAGACAGCGGCGGTGGTGACCCCCGGCGGCGACCTGTTCATCATGGGCGGCTGGGCTCCCGACGGCGCCACCGAGAACGTCTTCAAGCTCAGCCCCGACCGCAGATCCTGGATCAAGGTCACGTCCCTGCCGGAGCCCCGCCAGGCCGGCGCCGCCGCGTACGACGGCCGGGGCATCATCTTCGCGGGCGGCACGGGCCGCGACAACCAGCCCAAGCAGGACGTCTGGGCACAGAAGGACCGCGACCAGGGCTGGGACCCGCTGCCGTCGCTGCGCCGCCCCCGCGAGAAGCTGACCGCCGCTGGCGACGGCGCCGGCACCGCCTGGTTCATCGGCGGCAAGGGCACCGGCGGCCCCACCACCGACATCGACGTCCTCGCCGAACGCCAACTCCAGCCCGCCACCGCGAAGCTCCCCCAGCCCCGCGAGGGCGCCTCCGCCGTCGTCCTGGAGGGCTTCGGCCTCTGCGTCCTCGGCGGCAACAAGGGCGACACCGTCTACAACTGGTGGTGCCTGAAGAACGGCGTCGCCGACCGCCTCCCGAAGCTCGCCGTCCCCCGCGCCGGCATGGCCGTCACCACCGCCGGCCACACCGTCTACGCCGTCGGCGGCTACAACACCGCCAGGAACTCCAACGGCACCACCACCGCCGAGCGCTTCACCGCCCACGAGTAGCCCTACACGACGGCGCCGACCTGTTTGACGTGCCGCAGCGCGGGCGCGGTCTCGACCCGTTCCACACCGGGGAGGGGGCCGACGCGGCGGGTCAGGTAGTCGTACAGGCCCGCCATGTCGGGACAGATGACGGTGGCGACGAGGTTGGTGGTGCCGGTCGTCGCGGCCGCGAACACGATCTCCGGGTGGGTGGCGAGGGCACGGCCGACGGTCTCCAGGTGGGCGGGGGCGACGGACATCCAGAGCAGGATGCGGGCGTTGAAGCCGAACAGCGCCGGGTTGACCTCCACGTCGAAGAACAGGGCGCCGGTGCGCAGCAGGTGCTCGAGCCTGCGGCGCACCGTCGACTCGGACCAACCCGTCGCGGTCGCCAGCTCGGGCAGGCCGGTGCGGCCGTCCCGGGCGAGGGCGGCGACGAGCGGCTGGTCGGAGTCGAGCAGCACGGCCGGGCCTTCGTCGGGCGGGGGCTGCACCGCGGCCGCTTGCGAGGGGCTGAGCGCGTTGGGGCCGGCGGCGTCGACCGCACCGCCGGCGAAGTTGTGGATCAGGCAGTGCGCCTTCACCGACTGGATCCGCGGGGTCTGCGGGAGCTTCACGAGCGCTCCGGCATGGCCAGCGGTGCGGTGAACACGTTCCGGCAGCTCGGCTTCGCGCTCGGCGTGGCTGTGTTCGGCGCCGTGTTCAGCCACCGGCCGGCCGGGCACCGTGATCCCCTGGCGGGCGTCGCCGACGCGCTCAACCGCACCCTGCTCGTCGCCGGAGGCCTCGCCCTGCTCGCCGGGGTGCTGGTGCTGCTGTTCGTCCGCCGCCCCGCCGGTACCGCGGCAGCCGCCGGATCAGCAGACCGGGACGCGACGCAGGTCCGGCTCGACCCGGCCCCGTCGGGCAGCCACTGAGTCCACGGTGGCGCTGCGGTGGACCCGGGGTGCGGGCGAGGAAGGCGTCGACGTCGTCCTCGCCCGCCCCGGCGGTGCGCCGGAGTATCAGGGCAGGGCGTCGACCCACGCGTCGTCGAGGTGCTCGGCGTACGGGCCGCCCGGCGGGTCCACGACCCACACGTGGATCATCTCCGGCAGGGTGGTGGCGACGGTGAGGCCCGGGCAGGACCCGAACGGCGTCACGACGCCGAAGCCCGGCGGCAGCAGGCCGACGCACACGTCGTGCGCGTGCCAGCGGGCGTCGCCGATGGCCGGCCCGGCGGCACCCGCGACGGGGACCTGGAACACCACGCCGAGCAGGAGCGCGCGGTCGCCACGGACGGCGTAGACGAGCTGCTCCGGCGCCTCGGGGTCGAGCACCCGGTCGTCGGCCTGGTGTCCCTTGTGCTCGAAGTGGACCTGCCGCCCGGTGCGGGGCCCGGTGGCGTGGTACCCGTCGGCCTCGGCGACGGACAGCGCGGCGTACCGGACGGTCGACGCCCGCACCCGCGCGGCGAGGTCCCGGGCGGCGGCGCGCTCGACGGCGGTCGCCGGCGGGCCGGCCGGGCGCTGGACCGTGCCGGCCTGGATGCGGTCGGCTTCGCCGTGGTCGTGGCCGGCGATCGAGACGACCCACATCGCGGTGCCGAACGTGAGCACGAGGGCGACCGTGCCGATCCGCGCCAGGACCCGCCGGGAGGCGACGGCGAGCAGCGCGAGCTCCAGGACCGCCGCCGTCAGGGCGACCTGGTCGGGGGGCGCTGCCCGTTCACCTGCCACGGCGACGAACAGGAGCAGCTGCGCCGGCACGAGAAAGCCGGCCTCGACCCGCCACGGCTTCCCGGCGACGCACCGCACGGCGAGCCACCCGAACAGCACCGCCGACACCACCGAGCCGAACCACGGCGACAGTCCGATGTGGACGACGGCGATCGTGGCGAGCAGGCCGGAGCACCACCGGGTCTCGGCATCGGCGGCCCGCCAGGCACGCAGCTGCACGAGCACCAGCGGCGAGGCGAGCAACAGCAGCAGGGCCCCGCGGTGCGAAGGGGCGATGCCGAGCCAGAAGTCACGCACGGGCGGTCACCCGCCGCGCGCACAGGACCAGCACCGTGACCGGAAGGACGAGCGTGGTGAGCAGGCCGGTGAGGTTGACGGTGAAGTCGAGCTGCGGCAGCACCCCGAGCAGCGCCTGCAGCTGCCAGCCCGCGACGGCGCAGACCTCCACGACCATCGTGGCGACGAGCGCCCAGCGGCGGCGTTCCAGGAGCGCGCCGAGGGTGATGAGCAGCGCGGCGTGCGCGACCGGCGCGACCGCGTAGACCGGGTTGAATCCCATGAGGACGAGCATGCCGAGGGTGCCGGTGAGCCCGAGCGCGCCCTGCAGCAGGAGCAGTCCCCGCACGACAGCCATACGCTCGAGGATCGGCCCTGTCGATGAGCTGGGGATGAGCGGACGTTAAGAGGACGGTGAGAGCGGCAGGTCGGCGACGAACGACGCGCCACCCCTGGCGTTGTTGGCCGCGACGATCGTGCCGCCGTGAGCGTCCACGATGGACAACGCGATGGCGAGCCCGAGCCCGGCGCCGGGGCCGGTGCGGGCCTCGTCGCCGCGGTGGAACCGTTCGAAGATCCGGCGTTCGGTGCCGGGCGGGATGCCGGTGCCGTCGTCGGTGACGTTGAGCTGCGCCCGGTCGCCGCGCTGGGTGACGGTGACCCACACGTTGCCGCCGCCGGTGGAGTACTTGACGGCATTGTCGAGCAGGATCCAGACGAGCTGCGTGAGCGCGTCGGCCGAGCCGTGCACGGGCGGCGTGGGGGTGACCGCACGGTGGAACGTCCGGTCGGGATGCTGCGCCTCCGCCTGCCGGCACACGTCGGACACGAGCGCGCCGAGGTCGACCGGGGCGAGGTCGAGGCCGGACGCGTCGGAGCGGGCGAGGGTCAGCAGGTGCTCGACGAGCCGGCTCATCCGGGCGCTCTCCCCGGCGATGTCCCGCACCGCCGCGGCGACGTCGTCGGGTGCCGCGTCGGGGTGCCGTTGCAGGAACCCCGCGTTGTTGCGGATCGTGGTGAGCGGCGTGCGCAGCTCGTGCGAGGCGTCGGCGACGAACCGGCGCTGCGCGGCGTAGCTGCCCTGCAGGCGCTCCATCATGGTGTTGAACGCGGCGGTGAGCCTGCCGACGTCGTCGCGGGCCGGCACCGGCGGCAGCCGCCGGGTGAAGTCCTGCTCCCGGCCGATCCGCTCGACGAGCCAGGTCAGCTGCCGCAGCGGCCGGAGCGCGCGACCGGTGACGAGCCAGGTCGCGCCGGCCGCGGCGGCGAGCGCGAGGACGGCGTAGACGAGGACGAGGACGAACAGGCCGCGCCGGTCGTCGGTGACCTTCCGGGTCGTCTGCGCCGCGACGACGTGCCCGCCTTCCACGCTTCGCACCGCGATCCGCACCGGCACCCCGACGTCCACGGTGGACTTCCCGGCGTCGCGGGCCGGCGCCTTCGGGAACCGGCCGTCCAGGGCGCCGGTGCTGAACACCACCAGCCCCTGGGTGTCGACGAGCATGACGAAGATGTCGGGACTGGTGCGGATGTCGACCGCGGCCGGTGCCGGCCCGTCCGCGGCGGCCGGCAGCGCGCCCACGCTCTTCGCCACCGCGTCGGCGCGCTCGGCGAGTGCGGTGTCCTGGCCGGCCGCCGTGCCGGCGGCGAGCAGGAGGAACACGGCGGCGCAGAACAGCCCGAGGGCCGCCCCGGCGATGCCGAGCCCGAACAGGGTGACGCGCAGCCGGATCGACATCACTGCGCCCGTAGGACGTAGCCGACGCCGCGGATCGTGTGCAGCAGGCGCGGCTCGCCGAGCTTGGCCCGCAGGTAGCCGACGTAGACGTCGACGACGTTGCTGGCGGTGGCGAAGTCCATGCCCCACACGGCGTCCAGCAGCTGCGCCCGGCTCAGCACCTGCCGCGGACGGGTGAGGAAGTGCTCCAGAAGCCGGAACTCCAGGGCCGTCAGGTCGAGCGGCACCCCGGCGCGGCGGCACTCGTGGGCGCCCGGGTCGAGGGTCAGGTCCTGAAACTCGAGCCGCTCGGGTCGCGTGCGCCGCAGCAGCGCCCGCACCCGGGCGAGGAGCTCGTCGTAGTCGAACGGTTTGACCAGGTAGTCGTCGGCGCCGGCGTCGAGGCCCTCGACCCGGTCGGCGGTGGCGTCACGGGCGGTCAGCATCAGCACCGGCAGGTCCCGGTCGGTCGCCCGCAGCCGCCGGCACACCCCGACCCCGTCGATCCCCGGCAACATCCGGTCGAGCACCACCAGGTCGGGCCGCTCCGCGGCGACCGCGTCGAGCGCGGCGGGCCCGCTGCCGGCGACGGTGACCCGGTAGCCGCCGTAGACGAGCGCCCGCCGCAACGAGTCGGCGAGGGGCGGGTCGTCGTCGACCACCAGTACGTGCACCACGGCACGCATCATAATTCCGCCACCGCCGACCGCCACGGGCCGGCGCGGCGTTGCCTTCCCGGAGGCCGGCCACGATACTCCATGATCGTGACCGCACCCCTTCCCGCGCCGCGACGGCGACGTCCCCGCCTCGGCCTCATGCTCGGCATCATCGGCCTGGTCGTCGTGCTGTGCGCCGGCGGGGCGGCCGTCGCCGTGTACGTGCTGCGTGACCGCCTGCCCGTGCTGACGGCGGCGACCGCCGGCCAGGGCGACTACACGCAGCCGCAGGAGGTCTGCACGCTGATCACCGGTGACATGGGCGAGCAGGCCGGCCCGGTCAGCGGCAAGACGCCACTGGGCGACGCCTGCCTGTTCTCGCTGGCCGGCGAGTCCGGCGGCAACGACCTGCGGCTGTTCGTCACCGTCGACGACGCCGTGGACCGGATCAACGAGGCGGGCGCGGACTTCGGCAACCGGGAAGGCTTCGTCGGCGACGTCATCGCCGACCTCGGCGACGCGGCGTTCTTCACCCGGCGGCTCCTCGACGGCGGCGGCCTGGTCGACGCGAAGCTGGTCTGCGTGACCCGCAACCTCTACATCGAGCTGCGCTTCCACGCGTCGTCCGAGCGGGCATGGAGCTCCGACGACGTCCGGGCGAGACTCACCGTGTTCGTCCAGACGATCATGCGGTCAGCGCCGCGCGGGTAGCCGGACGGCAGATCCCGGACGGCACGATCCCGGACGGTGCGGGCGTCGAAAGCGCCGGGGCGCCGTCCGGTTGCGGCGGCCCGCACGCACGGCGAGCGCCACGCCGAGCGCTGTCGCGGTGAGCGCTGTCGCGGTGAGCGCTGTCGGCCTACGCGAGCGCCTTGCGCAGCCAGAAGGTCAGGCCGAGGGACTCGTCGGTGAAGGGCTTCGCGGAGGGCCAGTCCGGCTCGCCCGCCGCGTACGTGGTGGCGAGGACGTCGTCGGTGACCAGGTCGCGGTGCTCGGTCAGGGCCAGGGCGGTGTCGTCGCGGGTCGTGGCGTAGTGCAGCTCGATCCGGTCGACGACGTCGAGCCCGGTGGTCTTGCGGGCCTCCTGGATCTGCCGGACGGCGTCGCGGGCCAGTCCCGCGCGTTCCAGCGCGGGGGTGAGCCGCAGGTCCAGCGCAAGGGTGGCACCGGACTCGGCGGCCACCGTCCAGCCCTCGCGCGGGGTCTCGGTGATGAAGACCTCGTCCGGGCTCAGCTCGACCGGCGAACCGTCGACGACGACCGTCGCGGTGCCGGTGTCCCGCAGCGCGTCGCGCAACGCCAGCGCGTCGGCGGCGGCGACCGCCTTGGCGACGTCCTGGACGCCCTTGCCGAAGCGCTTGCCGAGGGTGCGGAAGTTGGCCTTCGCGGTGGCGTCGACGAGTGACGAGCCGGCCGCGTCGACGGGCACGACGGAGCCGACGTTGAGCTCGGACGCGATCTCCGCCAGCAGCGCAGCGGGGAGCTTGTCGAAGCCGGCCGCCGACGCCAGGGCCCGGGACAGCGGCTGCCGCACGCGGATGCCGGAGTCGGCACGGGCCGCCCGGCCGAGCTCGACCAGGCGCCGGGCCAGGGCCATCTGCGCGGACAGCGCCGGGTCGACCAGCGCGGCGTCCACCGTCGGGTACGCCGCCAGATGCACCGACGGCGCCGCGGCGGCGGAAGCGGGCACGACGAGGTCCTGCCAGACCCGTTCGGTGATGAACGGGACGATCGGGGCGAGCAGCAGCGTCACCGTCGACAGGACCTCGTGCAGGGTCGCGAGGGCCGCGGGGTCGCCGCGCCAGAAGCGGCGGCGGCTGCGGCGCACGTACCAGTTGGAGAGGTCGTCGACGAACGCGGCCAGGAGCTTGCCGGTCTCGTGGGTGTCGAAGGCGTCCATCGCGGCGTCGACGCGGCCGACCAGGGTGTGCAGCTCGGACAGCACCCAGCGGTCCATGACCGGCCGGTCGGCGACGGCCGGGTCCGACGGCGACGGGGTCCAGCCGGCGGTGCGGCCGTACAACGCCTGGAACGCGACCGTGTTCCAGTAGGTCAGCAGCGTCTTGCGCACGACCTCCTGCAGCGTGGTGTGCCCGACCCGGCGGGCCGACCACGGCGAGCCGACGGCGGCCATGAACCAGCGGACCGCGTCGGCGCCGTGCAGGTCGAGCAGCGGGATCGGCTCCAGGATGTTGCCGAGGTGCTTGGACATCTTGCGGCCGTCCTCGGCGAGGATGTGGCCGAGGCAGACGACGTTCTCGTAGGAGTTGCGGCCGAAGACCAGGGTGCTGACGGCCATGAGCGTGTAGAACCAGCCGCGGGTCTGGTCGATCGCCTCGGAGATGAACTGCGCCGGGAAGCGCCGCTCGAACACGTCGGTGCCCCGGTACGGGTACCCGAACTGCGCGAACGGCATCGCCCCCGAGTCGTACCAGGCGTCGATGACGTCCGGGACGCGGGTCGCGGTCTCGCCGCAGTGGCAGGGGAACGTGACCTCGTCGATGAAGGGCCGGTGCGGGTCGAGGTCCGTAAGGTCCCGTTGTGCGAGAGCGCCGAGCTCGGCGAGCGAGCCGACACAGGTCAGGTGGTCCGCGGGGCAGCGCCAGATGGGCAGCGGGGTGCCCCAGTACCGCTGCCGGGACAGCGCCCAGTCGACGTTGTTGACGAGCCAGTCGCCGTAGCGGCCGTGCTTGACGCTCTCGGGCTGCCAGTTCGTGCGCTCGTTCTCCCGGAGCAGGTCGTCGCGGATCGCGGTGGTCCGCACGTACCACGACGGCTGCGCGTAGTAGATGAGCGCGGTGTGGCAGCGCCAGCAGTGCGGGTAGCTGTGCTCGTACGGCACGTGCCGGAACAGCAGCCCCCGCTCCCGCAGGTCGTCGACGAGGGGCGCGTTCGCGTCGCGGAAGAACAGCCCGCCGACGAGTGCGATGTCGGCCTCGAAGGTCCCGTCGCGGCGGACCGGGTTGATCATCGGCAGCCCGTACGCGCGGCAGGAGGCCAGGTCGTCGGCGCCGAAGGCCGGTGACTGGTGGACCAGGCCGGTGCCGCTGTCGGTGGTCACGTAGGCCGCGAGGATCACGATGTGCGCGTCGGGGACGTCGACGAGGTCGAACGGCGGCCGGTAGGTCCACCGCTCCAGGTCCGTGCCGGCGAACGACTCGCCCGTCAGCGTCCAGCCCTCGCCCAGCACCGTCGCGACGAGCGGCTCGGCGAGGAGCAGCTGCTCGGTGCCGTCGGTGGCCACCACGTACGTGACGGCGGGGTTGACCGCGACGGCCGTGTTGGACACCAGCGTCCACGGCGTCGTCGTCCACACCAGCAGCGACACCCGTCCGGCGAGGGGGCCGGAGGTGAGCGGGAACCGGACGAACACCGACGGGTCGACGTCGGTCTCGTAGCCCTGCGCGAGCTCGTGGTCCGACAGCGCCGTCTGGTCGCGCGGGCACCACGGCGCGACCCGGAAGTCCTCGACCAGCAGGCCCTTGTCGAAGATCTGCTTGAGCGACCACCAGACGGACTCGATGTAGGGCGCGTCCATCGTCCGGTACGCGTCGTCCATGTCGACCCAGTAGCCCATACGGTTGGTGAGCTCGGCGAACGCGTCCGTGTGCCGGGTCACCGACTCGCGGCACTTCGCGTTGAACGCGGCGATGCCGTAGTCCTCGATGTCCTGCTTGCCGGTGAAGCCGAGCTCCTTCTCCACCGCCAGCTCGACCGGCAGCCCGTGGCAGTCCCAGCCGGCCTTGCGCTCGACGTGGAAGCCCTTCATCGTCCGGTACCGCGGGAAGACGTCCTTGAAGACGCGCGCCTCGATGTGGTGGGCGCCCGGCATGCCGTTGGCGGTCGGCGGGCCCTCGTAGAACACCCATTCGGGGCGGCCGCGGGACTGCTCGAGGCTGCGGGCGAAGACATCGCCGTCGCGCCAGAACCGCAGGACGTCGTGGTCCAGGGCGGGCAGGTCGACCTGGGCGGGCACGGGACGGTACATGTCTGGGCATGCTACCCGTCACGTCCGCTCACCTCCGGGCGGGCGTTGCCGATATGTCCGGTGGAAGGGACCGAGAGGGAGACACGGTGGCATTGTCGCGGCGGCTCGTCGGTGCGGTCGCCGGGTGCCTGCTCGCCGGCGTCGTGTGGACGGGGGTGCACGCGGCGGGGGTGCCGTTGCCCAAGGTGCTGGTGTTGCTGCTGGTACCGGTGGCGCTCGGGCTGGCCGCGGTGCTCGCCCAGGTCGCCGCCCGTACACCGGGACTGCCCGCCGCCGGCCGGCGCTTCTGGCGGATCCTGACCGCCTCGGTCGTGCTCATCGGGATCGGCGCGACCGTCATGGGCCACGCCAGGCTCAACCCGGACGCGCCCGACGCGCTGCGGTTCCTCCAGGCCTCGGCGCCGGCGCTGGTCGCGGGCGTCGTCCTCGCCCTGTACGCGCTGCTGCGGCTACCGACCCGGGCCCTGTCCCGGGGTGAGTGGATCCGCCTGGGGCTGGACGGGCTGACGGTGCTCATCACCACGGGCGTCGTCCTGTGGCACTTCGCCCTGCGGCCGATGCTGGAGCGGCACACCGACGTACGGCTCGCCCTGGGCCTGCTCCTGCTGTCCATCACCTGCCTCGTCGCCCTCGTCGCGGTGATGAAGGTCGTCCTGCTCGGCAGCGGACCGGTCAGCCCCCGATCGATGCGGCTGCTCGCCGCGACCGTCCTCACCGGCGGGCTCGGCTCGGCCGCCTCGCCGCTGATCGCCGAGGCCCGGTGGGTCGGCCTGCAGCCGATGATCACCCTGGTCGAGGCGCTGCTGGTGACGTGCGCCGCATACGCGCAGACCCTGGCACCCGCCGGGAGCCCGGCGGCCGCGGTGCGGAGCCGGACCTACAGCAAGGTGCCGTATTTCGCGGTGGCCGCCATGTCGCTGCTGCTCGCGGCCGTCGCGTACGGCGATCACACCGACGTCGGCCCCGTCGCGACCGGCGCCATCGCCGTCAGCGCCGCCGTCGGGCTGCGCCAGCTGGTCGCGCTGCGGGACAACGCGCAGCTGCTCAGCTCGGTCCGCCGGCACGAGCAGCGGATGCGCTACCAGGCCAGCCACGACGCGCTGACCGGTCTCGTGAACCGCGCCCACTTCAACGAGCTGCTCTCCGGGTCGCTGCTGGCCGCGCCGTCGCCGCGCCTCGTCGCGGTGCTGCTCATCGATCTGGACGACTTCAAGCTCATCAACGACACGCTCGGCCACGACGTCGGCGACGAGGTCCTGGTCACCGTCGCCGAACGGCTGCGGCGGGCGGTCCGCCACGACGACGTCGTCGCCAGGCTCGGCGGCGACGAGTTCGCGATGCTGCTGCACGACGTCGGCGACGAGCCCGCCGTCGACGTCGCCGACCGCATCCGGGACTCGCTCACGACCCCGATCCAGACGGCGGGCCACGACCTGCTCGTGCACGCCTCCGTCGGCGTCGCCACGTCCCGTCCCGGCGACCGCCTGGAGACGCTGCTGCGCAACGCCGACCTCGCCATGTACGCGGCGAAGGAACGCGGCAAGGGCGGGCACTTCATCTACGTGCCGGGCATGACCACCCGGATCGTCGCCCACGCCGAGCTCGGCGCCCAGCTGCGCGACGCGATCGACGCCGGTCAACTGTTCCTGCTGTACCAGCCGATCGTGTGCCTCGACGACGGGCGGGCCGTCGGCACGGAGGCTCTCGTGCGGTGGCGGCACCCGGAGCGCGGCGTCGTGCCGCCGTCGGAGTTCATCCCGGCCGCGGAGCAGACCGGCCTGATCGTGGCGCTGGGCCGCTGGGTGCTGCGCGAGGCGTGCCGGCAGCAGGCCCGGTGGCTGCGCGACCTGGGCGCCGAGGCGCCGCGGTCGGTGAGCGTCAACGTCGCCGGGCGGCAGCTGACCGACCCGCGCTTCGTCGCCGACGTCGTCGCCGCGCTCGACGACGTGGGGCTCGACGCCCGGCACCTGACCCTGGAGGTGACGGAGACGGCGGTGCTGGACAGCGCCGAGGCGATCGCGGCCCTCGAGGCGCTGCGCGGCCTGCGCGTCAAGCTGGCCCTCGACGACTTCGGCACCGCCGCGTCGTCGCTGGGGCTGCTGCTGACCTGCCCGGTGACGTCGCTGAAGCTGGACCGCACGTTCGTCGACGGGATCACGACCGTCGCCCGGCAGGAGGCCGTCGCCACCGCCGTGATCCGCATGGCGCAGGCCCTCGACCTGGCCACGGTCGCGGAGGGCATCGAGACCGAGGCCCAGGCGCGGATGCTGCGGAGTCTCGGCTACCGCTACGGCCAGGGCTACCTGTTCGCGCGACCCCTGGCGGCGCACGACGTCGCGGCACTGTCCGCTCCGGCACTGAGTGCCCGCCGTTCGTCGATATGATCTCCGTCGATCACTGTGCGACGATCGCGGTGTGCAGCGGATCACAGTGTTCTTCGAGGGTGACGGCGCGGGCGTCGGCGGGCTCGCCTGGGGCCAGCAGCAGGTGTGGCGGGCGATGGTCGAGGTCGGCACCTCGATGAGCATGGGCGGGGTCGTGCCGGTCACCGACGGCCGCGTCGTGGCGGACTTCGCCGATGAGCTGCGCTTCCTGATGAGCCGCTTCGCCGCGCTGCGCTCCCGCCTCATCTTCACCGAGCCCTGGCACGCCACCTCCGTCGACGCCTGCCACCTGGTCCAGCAGGAGGTCGTCGCCCACGGCGAGGCGGCACTGGAGGTCCACGACGCCGCCCCCGGAGAGGACCCGGCCGCCGTCGCCGCCGCGCTGTACGCACAGTGGCGGGCCCGTAACTTCGACTACGAACACGAGTGGCCGATCCGCGAGGCCGTCGTGCGGCACGACGGCGCGGTCACCCACGTCGTCGTGCAGATCAGCCACCTCGTCGCCGACGGCAGCGCGCTCGGCACGATGATCCGCGACCTGGCGGCGCGGGACCCGCAGGCGCCGCCACCGATGCCGCCGCTCGCGCTGGTGGCGGCGCAGCGCGCCTCGACCCGGCAGACCGACATCGCGATGCGCTACTGGGAGACCGCGCTGCGGTCCCTCGCGCCGCGGCGGCTGCCGGAAGCGGCCGACCGGGGCGAGCCGCGCTGGCGGCAGGTCGTCTGGCGCTCCCCCGCGATGCTGCCGGCCGTCGAGCGGGCCGCCGCCGTGCTCGGCACCGACACCGGGTCGGTGCTGCTGGCCGCGTACGCCGTCGCGTTCAACGCGGTGACGGGGCAAACCGCGCCGTTCGCCACCCAGGTCATCGTCAGCAACCGCTTCCGGCCCGGCCTCGCCGACGTGGTCAGCCCCCTGGCGCAGAACGGCCTGGTGGTCCTCGACGTCGACGGGACCACCCCGGCCGAGGCGGTCGACCGGGCCCGCCGCGCCGCCATGAACGCCTCGAAGCACGCCTACTACGACCCGGCCGCCCGCCTGGCGCTCCTCGACCGGGTCGGCCCGGTGGACCTCGCGGTGTTCTACAACGACCGGCGGGTCGGTGTGATCGAGGCGCAGACGGCCCGGGACACGGTGCCGACCGCCGCCGACGTCGAGGCCGCGCTGCCGCTGACCGAGCTGGTGTCGGAGCGGCCGATGGCCTACTTCAACGAGAAACTGATGATCAACGTCGACGACGTCGTGGACGTGGTGCAGCTGACGGTCGAGGTCGACACCCACCATCTCGCCATCGGCGACCTGCACCGCATGCTGGCCGCAATGGAGGCGTTCGCCGTGTCGGCCTCAGCGGATCAGGCCGTCGCCTCGATGTAGATGCTCTCGTCGTTGCGCAGGACCTGGTCGAGGTCGGCCACGTCCTGCCGGGCGCCCTCACGGTAGGCACGCACGGTGATCCCGTCCTCGGCGAAACCGGCGGCGGTGAGCACGTGCCGCAGCTCCTCGAGGTCGTAGATCCAGCGGTGCCCGTACACGTAGAAGAGCTGGTTGAACATGAACGCGCCGCGCGGCGGCATCTTGGGCGCCACCCCGGTCAGCGCCCGGTCGACCCGGCGGCGGTGCTTGCCGAAGAAGCCGTCACCGTTGACGTAGCTCTGCGCGTAGATCTTCAGGTCGGGCGTGGTGATCCGGACGAACCCGCCCGGCTTCAGCACCCGCTTGACCTCCTTGAGCCACGCGATGCCGATCTTCATCGACACGTGCTCGATGAGGTGCTCCGCGTAGACCCAGTCGACGGCGTCGTCGACGACCGGCAGCGGCTGCGAGATGTCCATCTCGGCGAAGAACGCCGTCCCGTCGACCTTGTAGATGTGGCCCCGCTCGGAGGTGAGCTCCGGGCTGCTGACGGCCACCAGGTCGGTGCCGAGCGCCTGCGGGTGGTCGGTCTTGAACGCGGCGAACTCGATGCCGGTGATGCCCAGCCCGTCGAGCTGCTCGCGGGTGATGAGGTCGGTGCTGAGCAGCAGCTCCAGCTTCTCGCACTTGCCGAGATCGGCGGTGAACGAGTCGACCACCGTCTCGATCCCCTGCGGGTCTTCCCAGTCCCAGGCTAACGCCGGCGTATCGGTGGACATCGTCGCAGGTTCCTTCCGCGCAAAATTTGATTGATCTAAACATGTCGTGCTGTGGCCCACAAGCAGCGGAGCGTGACACGTCGTCGGGCAAGATTGGCTCCATGAACATCACCTGGTGGGGCCACGCCACGGTGGCGGTCGCCGACCGCGGCACCACGATCCTGACCGACCCGGTGCTGCGCAACCGGCTCGCGCACCTGCACCGCCGGCGCGGGCCCCGGCCCGTCCTGGACGCGGCGCCGGACGCGGTCGTCATCTCCCACCTGCACGGCGACCACTGCGACCTGCCGTCGCTGCGGGCCCTGCCGCCCTCGACCCGGCTGCTGGTGCCGCGCGGCGGCGGCGCGTTCCTGCGCTCCCGCCTCGGCGCCGGCCGGGACATCACCGAGCTCGCCGCCGGCGAGTCCGTGCAGGTCGGCCCGCTGCGTGTGCGAGCGGTGCCGGCCAGCCACGACGGCCGCCGCAACCCGAAGTCCCGCATCCGCGCCGAGGCACTCGGCTACGTGTTCGAAGGCACACGCACCGCGTGGTTCGGCGGCGACACCGGGCTCTTCGACGAGATGAAGTCCCTCGGTCCGCTGGATCTGGCGCTCGTACCGGTGTGGGGGTGGGGCTGGACGCTCGGCGCCGGCCACCTGGACCCCGCGGGCGCCGCCGAGGCGATGCGCATCACCAACCCCGCGCAGGCCGTGCCGATCCACTGGGGCACCCTGTGGCCCGTCGGCTGCGGCCGGGTCCGCCCCGACCGCTTCCACCTCCCCGGCGTCGAGTTCGCCTCCCTCACCGCCGCCGCCGCGCCCTCGACGGACGTGCGCGTCCTGGCCCCCGGCGAGTCCCTCACGGTGGCTGCGTGACCACCTTCGGCGGCCTGCTCGGCGCGCTCGCCGCCCTGTTCGCGGTCGTCGCCGCCGGCTCGACCGTGCCGATCCTGCCGACCGGCGCCGCGGTCAGCGCGACCGCGGTCGTGGCCGCCCACCTCAGCCCGTTCGCGCTCCTGCTCGTGGTTGCCGTGGGTGCCGCCGGGGCGTACTGCGGCGACGCCGCCACCTACGCCATCTGCCGGGCCGGCGGCGAGGCCCTCACCCGCCGGCTGCGCATCCTGCGCCAGCCGCTGCACCTGGCCGAGACGGTGAAGCAGCGCCTGAGCGAGCGCCCGGTGAGCGCCCTGCTCGTGTCCCGGCTGATCCCCGGCGGCCGGATCCCGGTGCTGCTGACGGCGGCGATCGTCGGCCTGTCCTGGCGCCGCTTCGCCACCGCGAACGTGGCCGCGTGCGCGCTGTGGTCAGCGACGTACGCCGCGATCGGCCTCCTCGGCCGCAGCGTCTTCCCGCAGCCCTGGCAGGGCGTGGTGGCGGCGCTGGTCATCGCCCTCGGCGCCACCCAGCTGGCCGGCTGGCTGCGGCACCGCCGCGACCGCCGCTCCACCGACCAGGCCCATCCCCAGGAGACCACGTAGGCGGCAGCGTCGGTGGCGGCTTCAGTGGGGGCTGTCGGCGGACTGCAGCGGGCGGTCCGGCTCACTGCTCCCGGGCCCGGACCCGGCGCGGGGTTCCGGCAGCGGCGGCGGGGTCTCGGCGCGCAGGCCCAGGTCGTCGAGCCACTGGACCAGCTGGCGGTGCACGGCGGCCGGGCCGACCGGGGCGCGGTCCAGGCACGACCAGCCCGACGGGTAGACGAGGACGGCCTCGGTCTGCCAGCCGCCGATGCCGCCGTGCGAGCCGACCAGCTCCTCGAAGGCGGCGACCTCGTCGGTGCCGGCGTCGACCCGGCTGACGAGGACCAGGTCGCCGACGTTGGACATGGCCTGATGCGCCAGGAGGTCGCGGGCGGCGCGCGGGCCGTAGGGCAGGAGCGGGTCGGCGCCGTCGACGTGGCCGTCGCGGAGGCGGTGACGGCCGCCGGGGCCGAAGGCGACCGGTCCGTCGACCTCGGAGAGCCCGACGACGAGGCCGATGCCGGGGTGCTCGGCGAGGCCCTGGACGAGCGCGGGGCGGGCCGCGCCGATCTCCTCGACGGTGGCGCGGCCGGGGTGTTCGGTGAGGTAGAGCATCGCGAGGTTGCCCGACGCCACGGTGACGACGGGCGCCGGCGGGGCCGGTGGGGTCACGCGGGTCGGGCGGCCCGCCACGGCGACGATCAGGTTGCGCGCCCGGGCGCGCTCGTCGTCGTTCGGGTCCGGGGTCGAGGCCGCCACCTGACCGGCCATCATGGCGACGACCTGCTCCAGGGGTTGCCCGTACCGCTGGGAGAACGTCGCACCCTGGCTCTGGCCGTGGTCGGAGAGGACCACGATCTCGTAGCGGCGCCCGGCGACCTGGGCGAGGCGGTGCAGCGTGCCGAGGACCCGGTCGAGGCCCTCCAGGGTCTGCAGGGCCTCGGGGCGCAACGGGCCCGCGTGGTGGGCCACCTCGTCGTAGTCGACGAAGTCACAGAAGATGGCCGGCGCGCCGCGGGTCATCTGCTCGGCGATGAGCGACACGTTGAGGTCGCGGAGCAGGACGTTGGTGACGGCTCTGAGCGCCACGTAGGCGCCCGTGCGCGGCACCCGCGGGTAGACGTTGCGGAAGCGCTGCCGGCGGGCCTGCTGGATCTCCTTGAGCATCTCGCCGACCGACAGGACGATCGCGCGGGCGAAGCCGTAGGGGCTCGCGACGAAGGCCAGGTAGCCGCGTGCGGTCCGGCCGGGCAGGCCGGCGTTGCTGAAGGTGAGCAGGCTCGTCGTGGCGTCGCCGGAGAAGACGTTGCTGATGCTGGCGCCGCCGTCGGCGAGCAGCCCGCGGCCGGTCGAGATGCGGGCCTCGACATCGGCGGCGTCCTTGGGCCGGTTGGTGACGACGAGCCGGCCGGTCGCCTTCTCGTACCAGCGGAACGCCGGCACCTCCGACTCGCTGCCGTGCAGGATCCCGGCCTGGCTGGCGGGCGTCGTCGCGGGCATCCCGGTGTGCCACGGCACGAGGGCGTGCGTGCCGGTGCGCAGCCACTTGCCGAGGTTGGGCAGGTTGCCGGCCTTGACCGCCCACGACAGCAACGGCGCGGACAGCCCGTCGAGCTGCACGAACAGCACCCCGGGCTCGGTCGCGGGACGGTCGTGGTTGCGCCGCACCATCTGCCGCAGCGTCTGGCCGAGGAAGACGTCGTCGCTGCCGGCGTCGGCGAGCCAGTTGACCAGTGCGGTGAGGACGGCGGCGGTCCAGCTGGCGACCCACGCGTCGAACACGCTGCCGACCGAGACGCCCTCGGCGACGCGCAGGGCGGTGAACATCACCCCCGTCTGCAGCAGCACCCCGACGAGCAGGACGCCGAGGCCGCCGACGACCACGGCGACGGCGAACAGCAGCAGCCGCATCAGGGTGCCGATGAGCGCGAGCAGGACCGCGAGCTCGACGAGCGCGGCCGGGCCGCCGGTCGCGGTGACGCCGGGCAGCAGCCAGAAGGTGACGGCGAGGACGACGACCGAGGTGATGCCGCTGCGCAGCAGCGACTTGCCCCACGCGATGGTGAGCCGCCAGTCGCGCAGCATGCGGCCGGCGAAACGGACCCGTTGCCCGATCACGGATGACGCCAGGGCACGCACCAGCCAGCTCACCCGACCTAGGGTACGTCCCGTCTTTCCCACAGAATTCCCAACGAAACACCCCACGGTTAGTAAGATCATCCAAGAGGGTGAAGACCCCTGGACGCACTGTCGCCCCCACGCCGGAGACGGCGCGGGGGCGACACAGGGCGGGCAACCTACTTCTTCTTGCCCTTCTTGCCCTTCTTGTCCTTCTTCGACTTCTTCGCCATGGTGCACTCCTCTCCGCTGGGAAGGCGCCCCGCCCGGGACCGTCGACGGCCCGGAATCGGTGCGCTGACAACACCGTAGCGGCAGAAGCGGCGAACGGACAGGGGAGAAGCCACCTTTTCTTGGTCTCCTGTTTACCTTTTCGCGACTCCACGTTCTCTCGGTAGGGTGTCAACATGGCCGAAAAGCTTGAGGTGGAACGGAAATACGAGCTGCCCGACGACTTCGCGATGCCCTCGATGATCGGAATCGCTGATGTGGCCAGGGTTACAGCCCCCGATGACCTACATCTGGACGCGACCTACTACGACACCGCGGGGCTGCGCCTCACATCCGGCAGGGTGACGCTGCGCCGCCGCAGCGGCGGCCACGACGCCGGCTGGCACCTCAAGCGCCCGTCCGGCGGGGAGCGCAGCGAGCTCCAGGTGCCCGCGACGGCGCGGCAGCGCACGCCCCCGGCGCAGATCACGACGCAGGTCCGCGCCCTCACCCGCGGCGAGCCGCTGCGACCGATCGCACGCATCCGCACCCATCGCATCGAGCAGGGTCTGCGGACCGCGGACGGCACCGTGGTCGCGCTCGTCGCCGACGACACGGTCGACACCGAGTCGCTGATCGGCCAGGGAGTCGCGCGGCGGTGGCGGGAGCTGGAGGTGGAGCTGGTCGACGGCACACCCGACGACCTGGCCCGCATCGACAAGGCGCTGCGGGCCGCCGGCGCCCGGCCGTCCGCGTCGCCGTCGAAGCTGTCCCTCGCGCTCGGCCCCGACCACCCGGCACCCGTGACCGACCGGGCGCCGCGCTCCGCCGGCCGCCGCGCCGTCGCCGACTATGTGCGGGCCCAGCGCGACACGATCGTCGAGCACGACCCGCAGGTCCGCGCCGGCGACGCCGAGGCGGTGCACAAGGCGCGGGTCGCGACCCGGCGGCTGCGCTCGACGCTGCGCAGCTTCGCGCCGCTGCTGGACGCCTCCGAGGGCGACCTGGACCGGCTGCACGACGAGATCAAGTGGCTGACCGGCCTGCTCGGCGAGGTCCGCGACGGCGACGTCATGGCTTCCCGGCTGTCGGACCTGCTCGCCGCCGAGCCGCCCGAGCTCGTGATCGGCCCCGTCCCCACCCGGATCGCGTCCCTGCTCGCGGCCCGCACCGAGGACGCCCGGCGCCGGCTGGTCGCGGGGCTGGACAGCCAGCGGTACATCACCCTGCTCAACGACCTCGACGCGCTGGTCACCGCCGCCGGCGCCGCCGGCCGGGTCGCGAAGCGGGACCTGCGGCGCCTCGCGCACCGGGCGGTCCGCCGCGCCGACCGCCGCCTCGCCACCGCCGTCGGCACGCCCGAGACCACGACCGCCGCCGGGGCCGGACCGGACCGCGACGAGCGCCTGCACGCGGCCCGGAAGGCCTACAAGCGCGCGCGGTACGCCGCCGAGCTCGCCACCCCGGTCGCCGGCAGGCCCGCGGCGAAGCTCGCCGACCGGATCACCGACCTGCAGGACGTGCTCGGCGCACACCAGGACGCCAACGTCACCGCCGACCTGCTGCGCGACTACGGCCTGCGGGCGTTCGCCGACGGCGAGAACGCGTTCACCTACGGCCTGCTGCACGCCCGCCAGGCCGAGCACGGGCGGGCCGCCCTCGCCTCCCTCCCCCGCGCCCGCCGCCGCGCCACCCGCCGGAAGGTCCGCGACTGGATGTCGTGACACCGCACCACCCGCAAAGGACGCCGCGCGGGAGCAGCCGCCACCCACGCGAAGCGACGCCGCCACCCACGCGAAGCGACGCCGCGCGGCCCGCGCGAGAGGGTGCTTCCGGCACCGCGGACAGCGAGGCTGCTGGCACCGCGCGGCGGCACCGTCCCAGGACGCCGCGGCCGGGCGAACGTGCGCTTGTGTCGTCTGCGCGGCCTCAGCGGGGTTCTGGATGATCCGGAAGAGTTTGTGCCGCTATGACGACATAACTTGGCGTTTAACGTCTGGGTCTGGTTTGTCACCCTTTCTGGGGGACAACAGCGGGGCGGCCACCTGATCACTCTTTGAGGAAGAAGACGAATCT